>NZ_JBVHWW010000026.1:119204-128854 GCF_055563995.1 Streptomyces sp. NPDC029164
TTTTTCCCGTGCCGCGGGGGGGCCCCCCACCCCCCCCCCCCCCCCCCCCCCCCCCCCCCCCCCCCCCCCCCCCCCCCCCCCCCCGCCGTCCTGCCCGCCCTGTGTCTCACCCAGATCACCAGCTGGGGCATCGTCTACTACGCCTTCCCCGTCCTCAACCCGGCCATCACCGCCGACACCGGCTGGAGCGCGGGAGCAACCACCGCAGCGTTCTCCGCCTCCCTCGTCGTCTCCGCTGTTGCCGGGATCCATGTCGGCCGCGTTCTGGACCACCGCGGGCCCCGCACCGTCATGACGGCCGGCTCCGTCCTGGGGGCCCTGAGCCTGCTGGTGATCGCCGCAGCTCCCAACCTGGCCGTCTTCTTCGCCGGATGGTTGCTCGGCGGAGCGGCGATGGCCGCAATCTTCTACCAGCCTGCCTTCGCCGCCCTCACCCGCTGGTGGGCCCCCGACCACATCCGCGCACTCACCATCGTCACCCTCGCCGGCGGACTCGCCTCCACCGTCTTCGCACCCCTGACCGCGATACTCGCCGACCACATGTCCTGGCGCGCCACCTACGCGGTCCTCGCCGGCCTCCTCGCCGTCGTGACCGTCCCGGCCCACGCCATCGCCCTCAAAGCCCCCTGGCCACCGGCTCCTGCGAGCCCGCCGCACCTCACCGGCGGCCACGAGCAGGTCGTGCGCAGCCGGGCGTTCTGGATGCTGGCCGCCACCTTCACCCTCTCCGCGTTCGCCATGTACGCCGTCGTCATCGGCCTCGTCCCCCTCCTGATCGAACGCGGCTACACCACTGCCGAGGCCGCATGGGCCCTCGGGCTCGGTGGCGCGGGCCAAACCCTCGGCCGCAGCCTGTACGCGACCCTCACCCGCCGCCTTGGGGTCACCGCCCGCACCGTCACCCTGATCGCACTCAGCGCCCTCACCACCGCAGCCCTCGCAATCGTGGCCGGCCCGTACGCCCTACTCGTCGCGGTATCCGTCCTCGCGGGGGTAATCCGGGGCAACCTCACCCTGCTCCAGGCCACCGCTGTGACCGACCGCTGGGGCACCACCCACTACGGACGGCTCTCCGGGCTCCTCGGCGCACCGGCCCACGCCGCAGCCGCCCTCGCTCCCTTCGCCGGCGCGGTCCTGGCCGGACCCCTCGGCGGCTACCCCGCTCTGTTCGCTCTGCTCGCGGCGTTGTCGATCACTGCCGCTGTCACAGCCCTCGGGGTCCACACCCGCAACCGGAAGCAATGACTCACCCGAACCGGCGACAGCACCACACCTATTGCAGCCACGACGATGTGGGAAGCGTCCGCTTCCTCGGTGTACTCGGCAACCTCACTGACGTGTCCGTCGCCGGCCTCGACCTGGAACCCGACCAAGCGGGAGCCCGGGCCGGTAATGCGACTCGTGGCTATAGCTCCACATGTCAAATACGGTCTCCTCCCTGGGAGAAGGGGCTGCACCGAGCCATGTCGGCGGTCTCACGGCGTCACGGGTGGTCGGGACGCTGCTCCCGCGGGGTGGGACCGCCCGTCTGAGACCGGTCTTCCCGGTCCTCGCCCGCCTTCTTCGGGTTCTTCGGCTGGCCGGCCTTGAGGTGCCTGCTTTCCTGCGGGGTCGCGGCGCCCTTCCCACTACGCCGTGCCTCCGGCTGCTGTGCATCACCCATGATCTCGGTCCTCTCCGAGTGTCAAGGAGGTCACCTGCGGTTGAGTGGCCCCCATACGCCTTGCTGCTGCTTGATCTCCTCTTCCGCTTCGTTGATTACTTTCTGATCTACCCACCCCAAGGGCTCTACGTCCCGTACGAGGGGTTCGTTGTCAGGCCCGCGCCCGGCCTCAGTGCCAAGGAGCAGCCAAGGCCTGACCCGGCTGTCCTTCACTCGCGGCAGATGGGAGTAGTCGTACAGCCGTCGCGCGGCCCACGTCCTCAGCGGCCGCGGCCCCCACCAGTCCTCGACGTCCATAAGGTTCGCCGACAGGCCCGGCAGCTCGACACCCGTGAGCTCGTCCCTGCTCGACGACTCGGGGAAAAGATCAAACTGCGGGCCTCTCGACCAGCGCACGTAAAGCCCGTGGCGGCTGGAGAGCAATCCCGTCAGCTCATCCAACGATTCGATGACCGCCATCCGCGACCGGTCCCGAACGCCATCCATGAAGGGCTGCTACCCAGCGCCTCGCGAGATAGTGGCGATGTCGCGGCCTGGGCACCGGACGGCACCTGGGGGTGGAGCTGGGCAAAGGCCGCGGCGGCTGAGAGCGACGCGGTCACGGAGATTCCGTCCACGCCCAACCATGCCACCATGCCTGTTTCCCGGGCAGGTACTGCTTGATGGAGGGCGGCGTTCAGACCGGCATAGGCCTGAGGACCGCGGGTCACCGCCGAGCAGCTGCGCCCGCTGCCCGGGGTGGACCTCGGTCGCGTCCCCGCCCGCCCCCGTACTCACACCTCGGCGCCGGCCCGGTGGGCGTGGCTGCTCGACGGCCGCGTCCACGGCCGTCCGGCCACCGTCCACGCCGCGGGCTGCCCGCACGCCACCGACCGCGCGCATCCGCTGGGCACGACTGAGCTGGGCAGCTGTCGTGGTGCTGCTCCGACGTTTCCCCTTCGGGTTGGGTCCGTTGCCGTCCGTCGCTCTGCTCACTGCGGCGGACGCAAGGCGTTGCGGAGGATGGTGAGGACCTCGTCGCGGGTGGGCGGTGTGGGTGCCGTCATCGCGTGCAGGCACAGTCCTGTCATCAGCGGGGGGATGGTCGCGGCGGCGACGGGGCCGACCAGGGGGGTCATGACCTCGGTGCTGACCCGCGCCGACAGGCTGGCCGCCTCGCGCAGTTCCGGGCGGCGCAGGGCGGCGACGTGCAGTTCGTAGTCGACGGCTGCGTTGGTGCGGCCTTCGCCCAGGCAGGCCATGACGCTGTCGGCGAGTGCCTCGGCGATCTGGTCGGGGCCGGCGGTGGCGTACTCCTCGGCCCAGGACCGTACGAAGCCGGCGAACCGGTCGGCGGCGCGCTCCAGGGCGGCGCGGATCAGTGCCTCGCGGTCGGCGAAGTGGTACGTGGTCGAGGAGAGCGAGACGTCGGCCCGCTCGGCGATGGCCCGGTGGGTCAGTCCTTCCAAGCCGCGTTCGGCGATCAGCTCCTCGGCCACTTCGGTGATCCGCTCCCGGCGGTCGGGGTCGTGTCGGCGTGTGCGGCGGGTCTTCTCGGTCACGGTGGTCAGGCTCCTTGTCGGGGTACGGATCACTCTCGCATCATTCTATTGGTACGGACGTCCGTACCAATGTTATGGTGGAGGAGTAGTCGGCGGGGGGCCCTGTGAATGGAGAGAGTCATGGCAAGCGCACACCCCCTGAACCTGGTGGACGTCACCGTCCCCCGCGAGGCGCACGACGACGCCCGCCGCTTCTACCTGGACGCCTTCGGCTGGACCGTCGAGGCGGACATCCCGGGTTACCCGATCATGGGGACCGGCCCGGGCGGCGCCCAGGTCGGGCTGATGTGGGAGGGCAACCCGCAGTCCGGCGACCTGTCGAAGTTCTGGCAGACCGGCAAGGCGGTGCCCTTCCTCGGGACCGAGGACATCGACGCCACCCTCACCGAGGTCGAGCGCCACGGCGGCAAGGTCGCCGCACCGCCGCGGCAGACCGGCCCCGTCATGGTCGCGGTCTTCGAGGACCCGTGGGGCAACCACTGGTTCCTGTGTCAAACCGGCAATGAGAACGGTCACGAGAGCGGAGTGTCGGCATGAAGATCGCAGTCCTCGGTACCGGCGGCGGAGGCCGCGCCCACGCCGCCAAGCTGCTGGAGCTCGGCCACGAGGTGGCCGTGGGCACCCGCGACCCGCAGATCACGCTCGGTCGCACCGAGCCCGACTTCATGGGCACCCCGCCGTTCGGACAGTGGCTCGCCGGCCACCCCGGCATCGAACTCATGACCTTCGGCGACGCGGCACGGACCGCCGACCTGGTCATCAACGGCATCGACGGCGCCAACGCGGTAAGGGAACTCACCGCGATCGGCGAACAGCTGGCCGGCAAGACCCTGATGGACTACGCCGTCCCCTTCGTCTACAACCCGGAGCGGGAACACCCCTGGCCCACCCCATGGGGCGTGATGCCCGCCCTCGACCCGGTGGACTCCGACAGCCTGGGCGAGCGCCTCCAGCGCGCCCTGCCCGCCACGAACGTGGTCAAGGCCTGCGTCACCCAGGAACAGGACACGGCCGTCGACCCCAAGACCGTCGGCGACGGTGAACACACGATGTTCATCGCCGGCGAGGACCCCGACGCGAAGCAGCAGGTCACCGAGCTCCTACGGGCCTACGGCTGGCAGGACGTCCTCGACCTCGGCCCGATCGTCTCCTCCCGCGGCATGGAGATGTACGCCCACATGCACAGCGCCATCCAGTTCGCGCTCGGCGGCGCCCGCTTCGGCATCAAGGTCATCCGCTGAGCATCGAGACGAAGCCACGCCTACCGCCTCCGTGCCGGCCACGGCCATCGGTGCACCGAGGACGCGACACCAGGTCGGCCGGACGCCCTCACCTCCCGGCGCCTGCCCTGTTGGACTCTGCCCAGCAGTGATACGGGAAAGGCTCACGAACCGGGCCAGAGCGCAGGGACGACTACGGCACGACTACGACGAATCCGCCGTTGGCCAGCCGGCCTGCCGAGCTATATCCGTCTCCTGCTGGGCGTGGGCGGGTTCATGGCGAACGACCGCCCCTCCAAGCCGACCCGGCCCACCTACGTGCTCGATCTCCCACCGGTGATCAACAAGCAGTACCCGCCCGCCGCCTGTGCTGATCAGCCACCAGCCTCCTCCTGTGAAGACGTTGCAGGTCACCGACCGCGCCGTGGTCGTGCCCTGCACGCTGGTCGACGACTCCGCCAAGACCGCCGCGTGGCAGGAAGCGAACTCGCCGTTCCACACCCTTGAGCGGCGGCTACGAGCCGGCGGGACACTTGCGCCCGTGAGGAGTTCGGTGGCGACGATGGCGCCCGCCGGTCCGGCCCGGCTTGCCGGGCCGGAGGCTCCGGGTTCGGCCGTCCCACCGGCCGCGCCTCTCCCCCGACCCGGCCGGGCTTCGGCCGCCGGTGGCACCAGCTCGGCGGGGCTGAGACGCATATGGATCCCCTGACATGCCGGGGTCATCCGGGGCGGCTTTACTCGAAGCCGTGGCGCTTGGCCGGAAGGAG
Organism: Streptomyces sp. NPDC029164; assembly: GCF_055563995.1. Taxonomy (NCBI): domain Bacteria; kingdom Bacillati; phylum Actinomycetota; class Actinomycetes; order Kitasatosporales; family Streptomycetaceae; genus Streptomyces; species Streptomyces sp. NPDC029164. The sequence goes on from NZ_JBVHWW010000026.1 coordinate 124,396, forward strand.
AACCACCATGGCCGCAGCCGTGCCGGATCCGCCGTCCCGAGGCCGTGCCGACGCCGCCAGGGCGGCTCTACGCCGGTCCGCCGTCGGTGCTCTGGTGCTGGGGCTGCTGGCCGCCGGGTGCACCGGGGTATCGGAGAGGCCCGGGGCCGGGTCGGCCACGCCCGCCGACGGCGCAGCGCTCCGTCCCTTCTACGAACAGAAGATCACCTGGACCGCGTGCCAGGGCGGCGGCTTCGAATGCGGACAGCTGAAGGTTCCGCTCGACTATGCCGCACCGGGTGGGAAGACGATCGAGCTGGCGCTGATCCGCGATCCTGCCGACGACCGGACCGGTCGGATCGGCTCCCTGGTGTACAACCCGGGAGGTCCCGGGGGATCCGGTGTGGAGGCGGTAGGCAAGTGGGGCCGGTTCCAGTTCAGCGACCGGTTGCGGTCCCGGTTTGACGTCGTGGGCTTCGACCCGCGAGGGGTCGGCCTGAGCACGGCCGTCCACTGCCTGACGGACCGCCAGAAGGACCAGCAGTCCCAGATCGACGGCACCCCTGACGACCAGGCCGAGGTGGACCGGTTCGTGACCTCCGGCCGGGACGTCGCCGAGGCGTGCCGTGCCAACACCCCCGGTGACCTCCTCGCTCACGTCTCCACCGTCGAGGCGGCCCGGGACATGGACGTGCTGCGCGCCACCTTGGGCGATGCGAAGCTGCACTACCTGGGCCAGTCGTACGGCACCTACCTGGGCGCGGTCTATGCCGAGCGGTTCCCCGCCAGGACGGGCCGCCTGGTGCTGGACGCCGCTATCGATCCCCGCATGTGGCCGCCGTGGTCGCCGGCGGCGCTCCGCGCCAAGGCGGTGGGCTTCGAGACGGCGCTGGACGCCTTCCTGGCCGACTGCGTGCCGCGTGCCGACTGCCCGCTGGGCCGGGATACGGCCACCGCCCGGCAGCGGCTGGCCGGCCTCCTGCGGCGCGCCGACGGTGAACCACTGCCAGGTGACGGCACGCGGACGGTCAACGAGTCGCTCGCCGCCGCCGGCGTGTTGACCGCCTTGTTCGCCAAGGATTCCTGGCCCGCCCTGCGTACCGGCCTGGCCGAGGCCCAGGTCGGCAAGGGCGCAACGCTGCTCGCCCTGGCCGACCTGTTCTCCGGACGTGACCAGGACGGCCACTACACCAATCTGCTCGACGCCAACCAGGCGATCAACTGCCTGGACGGGCCGTCGCCGACGACCACGGCCCAGCAGGTTCAGCAGCAGCTTCCGGCCCTGAGGCAGGCATCGCCCCTCTTCGGCACGTACGTCGCGTGGGCTGCGCTGTCCTGCGCGTTCTGGCCGGTGCGGCCGGTCGACAAGCCCCGCGAGATCAAGGCCCCCGGGGCGGCGCCGATCCTGGTCGTGGGCACCACCCGGGACCCGGCCACGCCCTACGCCTGGGCCCAGAACCTGGCCGGACAGCTGGAGTCCGGGACCCTGCTGACGTACGACGGCGACGGCCACGGCGCCTACCGGGCCACCGGCAGAGCGTGCGTCACCGACGCCGTGGACGCCTACCTGACCGAGGACCGTCTCCCCGCGGAAGGGACACGCTGCCGCTGACCTCCTCCCCCGCCGTGTTCACCGCGGAACGTCAGCGGAACGGCAGCGGAACGTCAGCGCACACACCAGCCGGCGCAGTGCGGCCCTCCGTGTCCGCGGGACCTGCCGGGCTGCGGCGGAAGCGGGCCCTGCGTCGTCAGGTGCTGGACGAACGCCTGCGGGTCCGCGCCGCTGCCGCCACGGGCCGGCTTCGGGTGTGCGCTGGCGTAGGCGTCGAACAGGGCACGGAACCGCGGCTCCAGTGCCTCGCGCAGATCGGGCCGGACCCGGCTCACGCCGTCCCGCCGCTTCGCGACGGCCAGCACGTCCAGCACGGGACCGGTCAGCGGATGCCGGTGGGTGTCGTGCCACAGCCCGTCCCGCAGGACGCCGCCGGCGACGTGGACGTAGGCCAGTCGCTCCAGCGGCAGGCGATCCAGCACCTGTTCCGGATCCTGGCCGAAATTGACGTGCGCGATGTGCAGGTTGGCCACGTCGACCAGCAGGAGCACTCCCGTACGATCGACGATCTCCGCCAGAGAGGGATTCGTTCGAGGCGATCGCCACGCTGTTCTTTCCCTCTCCTTTCCTACCGCTCGGTCAGAGCCGGTCGGCATTGACCTCCGCCAGATCGTCGGGGTCGGTCGGTCGCGCCATCCCGGCCTCGGGTATTCAGCGGCTGAGGTGACCTGATCTGGTATCAGCAGAAGGTGCCCGTGGCGCGCACGGGACAGGTCGGTGCAGCGGATCCCGGCGTCGGCATGTCACTCCAGCACCGGCCCCACCGCATCACCGTGGCAGGCGCTCCAGGGGGCGGGGACAGCGACGCAGTCGTACCGCCCCTGCGTACGCCCCTCCCCCAGGACTTGCTGATGCGGGCCTATCCGATGAGGCCAAGCCAGTAGCGGTACGCCGAGGCGAAGGGTTCGACGCCCTCACCACCATCAGGTTCGCGGCGGACCCTCTGCATCAACCACTCGCAGGTCTGTCGGGCCGCGTCGACGACGCTGTCCGGGTAGCCGTAGCGCATTCGGCGTTCGGCGAACTGGTCCTCGTCCTCGATATGGGCCTCGCCGCCCCGGGGCCGCACGACATCGAGATCGAGGTCCACCGTGCGCAGGACGGTCCCGTCCGCGTTCCACTCGGGAACCGTGCACACGTCGCAGTACACCTCGGGGCCCGGGTCGGCACAGAATGTGGCCGTCCACCACTCACCGCGCGGGACGAGCATCACGTGCGCGAACCGGCTTGGTTCCTCGCCCGTGGACGAACTGACGGGAACACCCTGCGCCGTGCCCAACCACACGCCGTGCTCGTCCTCACCCAGCCGGACAGCAGTCCACCGCGCGCTCAGACTGCCGTCGTACTTCCGAACATCGACCAGCACGGAAGTGCCCTCTTTGACCATGCCAAAACGCTAACCCGACAACGTCGGCGAAGCTGTCCGCGCGCGCCCGGCGCGCCTAACGGGAGGGGGCCGTGACCCGCCTCGAAGTGTCCTGCCGGGCGGCTCTTGCGGCTCCGGCCGCTCGGGTGGCAGTAGCGGAGCTCTGAAGGGAGCGGCGCAGCAGTTGGGTGGATCCGCCGTAATTCGCATGAGGCGCAGCGGCCGGGGCTGCCAGTTGGCGAAGGCGGTCAGGCCGTGCGGGCCGGTGACGTCCATGAACGTGAGGTGCCGCATGTCGCAGGCCACCGCCGTCCGCATGCCCTCCCCGCCGGGGACGGAGCCGGCATCCACCGTGCCGGATCCGGTCCTGGTCGCTGAGGGTCAGGTGTGGAGGCGGCTGTTGGGGCCGTCCTGGTCGACGGCGCTCTCGTCGTTGAACCAGTAGTCGCCCGCGGCCAGGTAGCGGAACGAGTGGACGCTCTCCATGGGCAGCGCGACCGTGACCGCCCGCTTGCCGTCCTTGCGCGCCTTGAGGGTGTGGACGCCGGGCTGCCAGTCGTTGAAGTCACCGACCACGCTGACCGGACCCGGCGGAACGTCCGCGGGAAGGATGAAGGTGACCTCGGTACGGTCCTTCTTCAGCGTGCGCTCCAGCATGGGGCAGGCTCCTGACGGGGGTGGCGAACGGGGTACGCCGCCCATCGTCGGGGGCAGGCCCGCCCACCACGTGCCGACCCGGCCGCCCGCGCGCCCGGGCATCACCCGCCCACCACACCCTGTGACGCGAATGCACCTGCGCCGCCCAGGCCAGGACCCCGCCAGGCTGAGGGAGGGCCGCGGCCCGCTCGGGCCGCCCGTGGGGGCACCGATGGCCAGCGCGGGATGGACCGCCGAGGGCCGCCCAGCGGCGTGTGCCCGGCGCGGTTCTACGTTGTGACGGGCGGTTGGGGTGGTTCGCTGGCGCGGCGGTATTCGGCGTTGATGCGCTGGGCTTCTTCGAGCTGGTCTTCGAGAATGACGATCCGGCAGGCTGCCTCGATCGGGGTGCCCTGGTCGACGAGCTCCCGGGCGCGGGCCGCGATGCGCAGCTGGTAGCGGGAGTAGCGGCGGTGACCGCCCGCGGAACGGAGTGGGGTGATCAGGCGGGCTTCGCCGACGGCACGGAGGAAGCCCTGGGTGGTGCCGAGCATTTCGGCGGCCCGGCCCATGGTGTAGGCGGGGTAGTCGTCGTCATCGAGACGGCCGAACGAGTCGTCTGCTGTCATTGCACCTCTCTCATGGAACGCGTGGAGGGGGCCCGGGGGGGGGTGGCCCCCCAGCCCCCCAAAAACCACACCCCCCCCCCCCCCCCCCCCCCCCCCCCCCCCCCCCCCCCCCACCAACCCCCCCCCCCCCCCCCCCCCCCCCCCCCCCACACCCCCCCCCCCCCCCCCCACCCCCCCCCCCCCCCACCACCCCCCCCCCCCCCCCCTCCCCTCCCCCCACCCCCCCCCTTTTTTTTG
>NZ_JBVHWW010000027.1:0-7263 GCF_055563995.1 Streptomyces sp. NPDC029164
GCGGGATCAGAGAAGCGCGGGCGGGGTTTCCCGTCAGTCTCATCGTCCTTCCGTGGGGGGGGGGGCCCCCCCCAAAACCCCCCCCCCCCCCCCCCCCCCCCCCCCCCCCCCCCCCCCCCCCCCCCCCCCCCCCCCCCCCCCCCCCCCCCAAAAAACCCCCCCCCCCCCCCCCCCCCCCCCCCCCCCCCCCCCCCCCCCCACCGGTCTTCGTGGCGTCCTGGCCTAGCAGCCGAGCAGGCGGCTGCCGAGGTAGGTCTGGATCTGGTCCAGGGAGACGCGCTCCTGCTTCATGGTGTCGCGCTCGCGCACGGTCACCGCGTTGTCGTCCAGGGTGTCGAAGTCGACGGTGACGCAGAACGGCGTACCGATCTCGTCCTGGCGGCGGTAGCGGCGGCCGATGGCGCCCGCGTCGTCGAACTCGATGTTCCAGAACTTGCGCAGGTCGGCGGCGAGGCCCTTGGCCTTCGGCGACAGCTGCGCGTTGCGGGACAGCGGCAGGACGGCGACCTTGACCGGGGCCAGGCGCGGGTCGAGGCGCATCACGGTGCGCTTCTCCATGACGCCCTTGGCGTTGGGGGCCTCGTCCTCGTTGTACGCGTCGAGCATGAAGGCGAGCATGGCGCGGTTGACACCGGCCGCCGGCTCGATGACGTACGGGGTGTACTTCTCCTTGGTCTCCTGGTCGAAGTACACGAGCTCCTGGCCGGAGGCCGCGGAGTGGGCCTTGAGGTCGAAGTCGGTGCGGTTGGCCACGCCCTCGAGCTCGGAGAACTCGTTGCCGCCGAAGTTGAAGCGGTACTCGATGTCAGCGGTGCGCTTCGAGTAGTGGGACAGCTTCTCCTTCGGGTGGTCGTACCAGCGGATGTTCTCCTCGCGGATGCCGAGGTCGCGGTACCAGTTCCACCGCTCCTGCATCCAGTACTCCTGCCACTGCTCGTCCTCGCCCGGCTTGACGAAGAACTCCATCTCCATCTGCTCGAACTCGCGGGTGCGGAAGATGAAGTTGCCGGGGGTGATCTCGTTGCGGAAGGACTTGCCCATCTGCGCGATGCCGAACGGGGGCTTCTTGCGCGAGGTGGTCTGCACGGTGGCGAAGTTGGTGAAGATGCCCTGGGCGGTCTCGGGGCGCAGGTACGCCTTGGAGCCGGTGTCCTGGGTCGGGCCGAGGTGCGTCTCCAGCATGCCGGAGAACTGCTTGGGCTCGGTGAACTGGCCCTTCACACCACAGTGGGGGCAGTTGATGTCGGCGAGGCCGTTGGCGGGCAGGCGGCCGTGCTTGGCCTCGTACGCCTCTTCAAGGTGGTCCGCGCGGTGACGCTTGTGACAGGCGGTGCACTCGGTCAGCGGGTCCGAGAAGGTCGCGACGTGGCCGGAGGCCACCCAGACCTCGGGGGCCAGGATCACGGACGAGTCGATGCCGACGATGTCCTCACGCCCGGTGACCATCGCCTTCCACCACTGGCGCTTGATGTTCTCCTTGAGCTCGACACCCAGCGGGCCGTAATCCCAGGCGGCCTTGGAGCCGCCGTAGATCTCACTGCACGGGAAAACGAAGCCACGGCGCTTGCTCAGGCTGACGATGGTGTCGATCTTGTCGGCGGCCACGGTGCTCTCTTCATTACGAGGACGAACGGCGAAGCCTTTAGGTTACCGGCGCCCGCACCCCCCCTTTCAAATCGGATCCCCCTCCACGACCGCCCGCCCGGCCTCCCCACCAGGGTTTTTGACAATCGTTTCCATTTTTGATGAAAATGGATGTCATGAACGTACGACGCCTCATACCCACCGCCGTCCTCGCCGGAGCCGTCACCCTCGGCGCCACGGCCCTCACCGCCTGCTCCGGAGGCCCTTCCACCGGCAGCAAGGACGGCAAGCTCGGCGTGACGGCGTCGTTCTATCCGATGCAGTTCCTCGCCGAGCAGATCGGCAAGGACCACGTGAAGGTCGACGGCCTGACCAAGCCGGGCGTCGAACCGCACGACCTGGAGATCACCCCGCGGCAGACCGCGCAGCTCGGCGAGGCCGACGTGATCCTCTACCTCAAGAGCGTGCAGCCCGCCGTCGACAAGGCCGTCGCCCAGTCCGGCGTGAAGAACGTCGTCGACGCCGCGACCCTCACCAAGCTGGAGTCCCACGCCTCCTCCGGCCACGACCACGGCAGCGAGCCGGGCCACGGCGAGGAGGGCCACGCCCACCAGGACGGCGACGAGCACGCCGGCGAGGCCGAGGCCCACAGCCCCGGCGAGGCCGGCACGGACCCCCACGTCTGGCTCGACCCCGCCAAGTACGCGGAGATCGCCAAGGGCGTCGGCGCCGCCCTGGAGAAGGCCGACCCCGCCCACGCGGCGGACTACAGGAAGAACACCGACGAGCTGGTCGGCAAGCTGACCGCGCTGGACACGGAGTTCAAGGACGGCCTGAAGAACACGGCCTCCAGGACCTTCATCACCACCCACTCCGCCTTCGGCTACCTCGCCGAGCGCTACGGCCTGGACCAGGAGGGCATCTCCGGGGTCGACCCCGAGTCGGAGCCGAGCCCGGCCCGGATGAAGGAGCTCCAGGAGGTCGCGAAGAAGGAGAATGTCTCCACCGTGTTCTTCGAGACCCTGGCCAGCGACAAGACCGCCAAGGTCCTCGCGGCGGACACCGGTCTGAAGACCGACGTCCTCGACCCGCTCGAGGGAATCAGCGACAAGTCCCAGGGCGCTGACTACTTCGAGGTCATGCGGTCCAACCTGAAGAACCTCCAGAAGGCACTCGGTAGCAAGTAATGGCAGCAGCAGCAACGGAGGCGCGAGCCATGCAGTCCATGCCCCGCCCGGCGGACGACCAGCCCGTCATATCCCTGCGCGGGGCCACGGCCTCGCTCGGCTCGCGCCCCGTGCTGCGCGGGATCGACCTCACCGTCCAGCGCGGGGAGGTCGTCGCCCTGCTCGGCGCCAACGGCTCCGGCAAGTCCACGGCCGTCCGCGCCGTGGTCGGCCAGGTCCCGCTGACCGACGGCTCCCTCAGCCTCTTCGGCACGGAGTTCAAGCGCTTCCGCGACTGGTCGCGCATCGGGTACGTCCCGCAGCGCACCACCGCCGCCGGCGGCGTCCCGGCCACCGTCCGCGAGGTCGTCTCCTCCGGCCGGCTCGCCCGCTCCCGCTTCGGGCTCCTGCGCAAGGCCGACCGGGCCGCCGTGGAGCAGGCCCTCGCCCTGGTCGGCATGGACGGGCACGCCGACGTCTCGGTGGACGCCCTCTCCGGCGGCCAGCACCAGCGCGTCCTCATAGCCCGGGCACTCGCCGTCGAACCCGAACTGCTGATCATGGACGAGCCGATGGCGGGCGTGGACCTCGCCAACCAGGAGGTCCTGGCGAGCGCCCTGCGCGCGCAGGTCGCCGCCGGCTCCACCGTCCTGCTCGTCCTGCACGAGCTGGGCGCGCTGGAGCCCCTGATCGACCGCGCCGTCGTCCTGCGCGACGGCTGCGTCGTCCACGACGGCCCGCCCCCGGAGGCCGTGGGCCAGCACGCCCTGCCCGGCCACGACCACGTACACCCCCACGCGGCGCACGACGCCGAGCCCCTGCGGACGGGACTGCTGAGCTGATGGACATCCTCGATTACGCCTTCATGCAGCGAGCGCTGATCGCGGCCGCCCTGGTCGGCATCACGGCCCCCGCCATCGGCACGTACCTCGTCCAGCGCCGCCAGGCGCTCATGGGCGACGGCCTCGGCCACGTCGCCATGACCGGTGTCGCCCTCGGCCTGGTGCTCCACACCAGCCCGGTCTGGATGGCCACCCTCGTCGCCGTCCTCGGCGCCGTCGGCATGGAGCTGATCCGCGCCCGCGGCAAGACCAGCGGGGACGTCGCCCTCGCCATGCTCTTCTACGGCGGCCTCGCCGGCGGCGTCATGATCATCAACCTCGGGGGCGGCCAGACGGCCAGCCTCCTGGGCTCCATGTTCGGCTCGATCACCACGGTCGCCGCCGAGGACGTGACCGCCATGGCGATCCTCGCCGCGTTCGTCCTCGCCGTCGCCATCGGCCTGCGCCGGCAGCTCTTCGCCGTCTGCCAGGACGAGGAGTTCGCCCGCGTCACCGGCCTGCCCGTGCGCGCGCTGAACCTGCTGATCGCGGTCACCGCGGCGGTCACCGTCACCGTCGCCATGCGCATCGTCGGCCTGCTGCTGGTCAGCGCGATGCTGGTGATCCCCGTCGCGGCCGCCCAGCGGCTCACCCGCAGCTTCGCCACCACGCTGGGCCTGGCCATGGCCATCAGCCTGACCGTCTCCCTGACCGGCACGGCGGCCACCTACTACATGGACGTACCCTCGGGCGCGACGATCGTCCTGCTGGCCATCGGCGTCTTCATGGTGCTGACGGCCCTGTCCGCGCCCCTGGCCCGGCGCCGGGCGAAGGCGGCCCGCACCGGCGAAGAGGTGTGCACGCGGGACGACGTGAAGGTCTGAAGTCCTCGGCCGCCTGGCACAATGGCGGCAGGCCGATACAAGGAGGAACCGGTGGCGACTGCGCCTGGCGAGATGAATACCGCGCCAGTACGAGGGCGATCCACCCGGCAGCGGGCGGCCGTGGCGGCGGCGCTGGACGAGGTGGACGAGTTCCGCAGCGCCCAGGAACTCCACGACATGCTCAAGCACCGTGGCGATTCCGTGGGCCTGACCACCGTCTACCGCACCCTCCAGTCGCTCGCGGACGCCGGTGAGGTCGACGTCCTGCGCACCAGCGACGGCGAGTCCGTCTACCGCCGCTGCTCCACCGGCGATCACCACCACCACCTGGTCTGCCGCAAGTGCGGCAAGGCCGTCGAGGTCGAGGGCCCGGCCGTGGAGAAGTGGGCGGAGTCCATCGCGGCCGAGCACGGCTACGTGAACGTGGCCCACACGGTGGAGATCTTCGGCACCTGCGCCGACTGCGCAGCCGCCCAGCCGTAGCGGGAGCCGCCCCCGGCGGGGCGGCCGCGGGCCCCGGCCTAGATCCGCTCCAGCTTCCCGTCCAGGAGCGCCCGCAATACGTCCTGCTCCCCGGGGTTCGCGAGGCCCCGCTTGGGGAGCAGTGCCCCGCCGAGCACCCGCTTGTCGCCGGTGAAGACCATGAAGGTCGCGGGGGTCTCCACGTAGCCCGACAGCGCGCTCCAGCGCAGGTGGGTGGAGCCCTGCGCGCAGTCGACGGTGACGCCCTCGGCGTCGACGACCGTCCGGCACTCCCCCGCCGCCGCCAGCAGCCCGCGGGTCGACCGGGCCATGAACCGGTGGCCGAACAGCGCGAACGCCCAGCCGAAGAGGCCCACCACCGTCAGCGCCACGGCGGACCCGGACGACCCGCCGTCCAGCCCGACGAGGACCGCGGCGTACCCGGGCCCCACCAGACCGATGAGGAAGAACGGCAGACGCCGGCGACGGCCCGCCTTCGACCGGCCGCCGGCCCGCAGGCCCTCCGCCATGTCGGCGACGGTCGGCGTGTAGCGGAGCTCGACCGCGTGCCCTCCCGACGCCGGCTCGTGTATCCGGTACAGCTGATCCCCGCTCATGTCGTCCATGGGCGGGGATCTTAGCGGCGGATCAGGCCGAGCCCCCGGGCTGGTTCGGGACGGCGCCGCCGAAGCGGCGGTCGCGCTGCGCGTACTCCAGGCAGGCCGCCCACAGGTTGCGGCGGTCGAAGTCCGGCCACAGGACGTCCTGGAAGACCATCTCGGCGTACGCGCTCTGCCAGAGCAGGTAGTTGGAGGTGCGCTGCTCCCCGCTCGGGCGCAGGAACAGGTCCACGTCCGGCATGTCCGGGTAGTACATGTACTTCGCGAAGGTCTTCTCGTTGACCTTCGACGGGTCCAGCTTGCCGGCCGCGACATCGCGGGCGATCGCCTGCGCCGCGTCGGCGATCTCGGCGCGGCCGCCGTAGTTCACGCAGAAGTACAAGGTCATCGCGTCGTTGCCGACGGTCTGCTCCTGGGCGACCTGGAGCTCCTGGACGACCGACTTCCACATCTTCGGCATGCGGCCGACCCAGCGGATGCGGATGCCCAGCTCGTTCATCTCGTCGCGGCGGCGCCGGATGACGTCACGGTTGAAGTTCATCAGGAAGCGGACCTCGTCGGGCGAGCGCTTCCAGTTCTCCGTCGAGAAGGCGTACAGGGAGAGGTTCTTGACGCCCATCTCCAGGCAGCCCTTGAGCACGTCGAGCACGACGCCCTCGCCGACCTTGTGGCCCTCGGTGCGCGGCAGACCGCGCTCCTTGGCCCAGCGGCCGTTGCCGTCCATGACGACCGCGACGTGGTTCGGGACCAGCTCACCGGGGATCTTCGGCGGGACCGCGCCGGACGGGTGCGGCTCGGGAACCTTGTACTCGCGGCGAGAGCGCCCCAGAATCCCGCGTCGTGCCATGTGCCCAGCTCCTATTTCTCGACGTATCGCAGGGAGCGTAGCCCGCGCTCCAGATGCCAGTGCAAATAGGCGGAGACCAGCCCGCTGCCCTCCCGCACGTGACGCGCCTCGCACGCGTCGGCATGCCCCCAGTCGCCCGTCAGCAGGGCGCTGAGCAGGGCGATGGCCTCAGACGAGGGTACGACGCTGCCGGGCACGCGGCAGTCGCCGCATATCACTCCGCCCGCGGCCACGGAGAAGTGCCGGTTGGGGCCGTGGATCCCGCACTTCGCGCAGTCGTCGAAGCTGGGCGCGTAGCCGTTGACGGCGAGGGAGCGCAGCAGGAAGGCGTCGAGGATGAGGTGGGGTTCGTGTTCGCCGCGCGAGAGCGTGCGCAGGGCGCCGACGAGCAGCAGGTACTGCTGGACGGCCGGCTCGCCCTCGTTCTCGGTGAACCGCTCGGCGGTCTCCAGCATGGCGGTGCCGGCGGTGTAGCGGGCGTAGTCGGTGACGATGCCGTTGCCGTACGGGGCGATGATCTGGGTCTGGGTGCAGAGCGGCAGGCTGCGCCCGATCAGTTCGCTGCCGCGGGCGAAGAACTGCACGTCGGCGTGGGAGAAAGGTTCCAGCCCGGCGCCGAACTTGGACTTCGTACGCCGGACCCCGCGGGCGACGGCCCGCACGCGGCCGTGGCCCCGGGTCAGCAGCGTGATGATGCGGTCCGCCTCACCCAGCTTCTGGGTGCGCAGCACGATGCCGTCGTCGCGGAACAGACTCATGCGCCCATTGTCGCCTGTGCGGGCGCGGGCTCGGGGACAGCGGTGGGGGGGGGGGGGGGGGGGGGGAACGAAAAAGGGGGGGAAAACAACCAAGAAAAGGGGAAAGGCGAAGGGAGAGGCC
>NZ_JBVHWW010000027.1:7272-52947 GCF_055563995.1 Streptomyces sp. NPDC029164
ACCCCTCCCCCCCCCTCCCTCCCCCCCCCCCCCTCCCCCCTCCTCCCCCCCCCCTCCCCCCCCCCCCCCCCCCCCCCCCCCCCCCCCCCCCCCCCCCCCCCCCCCCCCCCCCCCCACCACCCCTTGGGAGGATCAGCCGGCGGAGGACGTCTCCGCGTCGTCCGCCTTCTCGGCGCCGGCCGGGGCGGCCACCGGCTGGGCGGGCAGCTCGGCCTTGGCGGCGTCGGGGGCGGCGTCAGGGGCGGGGGCGGGGGCGTCCGAGCCGGGCGCCGTGCCGACCTCGGCATCGGCGAGGGCCTGGGCTCCCGCCACCGGGGTGTCGTGGGCGCCGTCCTTGGCCGGGCCGTTGAAGACCAGGTTGAGGACGATGGCGGCCGTGGCACCGAGGGTGACACCGCTGTTGAGGAGCGAGGACAGGTCCGCGTCCATGTGCTTGGTGAAGAAGACCGGGACGGTCGCGGGGAGCAGGGCGAAGGCGAGGGAGACGCCGACGATCAGCGCGTTCTTCTCCTCCTTGAGGTCCACCTTGGCCAGGGTCTGGATGCCGGCCAGGGCGACCATGGCGAACATGACGGTCGCGGCGCCGCCGAGGACTCCGTGCGGGACGGCGGCGACGATCGCGGCGGCCTTGGGCAGCAGACCCAGGATGATCATGAACACACCTGCGGCGACGACCACGAACCGGCTCTTCACCTTCGTCATCCGCACCAGGCCGACGTTCTCGGCGAAGGCGACGTACGGGAAGGAGTTGAGGACACCGCCGAGGGCGGTCGCGGCGCCGTCGGCACGCAGGGCGCGGGCCACGGTCTCGCTGTCGACCTCCTTGCCCACGATGTCGCCGACGGCATAGGTGTCACCGGTCGTCTCGACCATGGTGATCAGCATGACGATGAGCATCAGGACGATCGGGAACCACTCGAACTTCGGGACGCCGAAGTGGAACGGGGTGCTGACGCCGACCCAGTCGGAGTTGCTCACGTCGCCGAACTTCGCGTCCCCGAGGAGGAAGGCGACGGTGGTGCCGACGACCAGGCCCAGGAGGATCGAGATGCTGGAGAGGAACGGCTTGCCGAGCTTCATCAGGACGAGGATGAAGAGCATCGTGCCGCCGGCGTAGGCGAAGTTCTTCGGGTCGCCGAAGTCGGGGCTGCCGAGGCCGCCGGCCGCGTCGTTGAGACCGACCGGGATCAGGACGATGCCGAGCACCGTGATCACCGTGCCGGTGACGACCGGCGGGAACAGCCGCATGACCGCCCGGAACGCCTTGGCCGGCAGCCAGGCGAAGGCGAAGGTCGCGATGCCGGCGGTGATGACCGCGCCGTAGATGACCAGCAGGGCGGCGGTTCCACCGCCCGCGCCGAGGCCGATGGCGATCATCGGGGACACGGCGGTGAAGGTCACGCCCTGGATCAGCGGCAGTCGGGCACCGATCCGGCCGATGCCCCAGGCCTGGATGATCGACGCGATGCCGCAGGTGAAGAGGTCCGCGTTGATCAGGTAGACCAGCTGTTCAGGGCTCAGCTTCAGCGCGTTGCCGACGATGATCGGGACGATCACCGCACCGGCGTAGAAGGCGAGTACGTGCTGGAAGCCGTACAGCGCGAGCTTGGGGAGGGGGAGCACCTCGTCGACCGGGTGCGTGCTCTGCTCTCCGCTTTCGGAAAGCCGGGCGGCGACACGTGCCATCTCTGCCTTGCCCTTCAAAAGGTAGGTAACTGAGAGGAATCTCTGGTTATCCCTGGCCGGAGTGGGTCGCTATCCCGTTTTCCGCCAGGGTTGTCAGTGCGTTCACGTGAATCGAAGCCCGCCTGTGTTACCGGCCGCGTCTCCCCGTGTGACCGGAATTGAACGCCTGTGGGGCCGCTCACAGATATCGTCGACTTCCACAAAGTGTTGAGGCGTGGCGATCTTCACTTTGGAGGGTTCTCCCATGGCGCGCAGACCATCGGCGGAGTAAGGCCGGATTCCGGCGAGATGTCCGTTCCTCCTGCGCGACTGCGAATACCACCTGCGGTGACCAGCCCGCGCAGGGTTCACCTCATTCCGTGGCGCAAATCTGAGGGCATGATTCCGGCCACGGGATTGGGTGATCGACCGAGCGCGGAGGGTGCGGCTCCACCCATTGCGCGAGCGTCGGCGGAACGCGGTTCACGTGCGCGAGGCCGGATCGTTACCTGAATTCGCCGTAGTTCGTACGCATTCCGGTATGGCTTGTACGTTTTCCGGGACATGCGCCCGTCGCGAGAGGAGAAGGGGTCAATCCCGCAAGGACATTTGCCTGCGGGCCGCCGAGCGGCTGCGCTCCTTCGACCGTCCGGCCTTCGTCGCCTGGGGCGCGGAGGACCGCATGGTGGCGCCCGAGACCGGCCGCCGGCTCGCCGGGCTGCTGCCGCACGGCCGGTACGAGGAGATCCCCGACGCCCGCACGCTGATCCCGCTCGACAACCCGGCGGGCCTCTGCACGGCCCTGCGCCGTTTCATCGCGCGGACGCCCCCGGACAGGGCCTAGGGGGCGCGTACCGCCGACAGCAGGCGCGCCACCTCGTCCGCGTCGATGCGCAGCGCCGCGCCGACGGTGGCGAGCACCTCGCGCTCGGCCGGGATGTACGGCCCGTCCGCGAGCGCGATGCGGGCGCCCTGCAGCAGGATCGACTCGCGGCCCGGGCCCGCCAGGTGCGGGGCCAGCGGCTCCAGGGCCTCGTGGAGCTCTATCGACAGCGCGGCCCCGCAGCACTCCGGGACGTCGTACAGCCCGAGCCGGCCCTCGTCGGTGGAGAGCGCCTCCACGAGGGACTCCAGCTGTTCCTCGGTGCAGTCCGGGAAGCCCGCGGCCCGGACGGCGCCCACCGCGGCCTCCAGCGCGCTGCGCGAGGCCGTCCCGCCCGCGGTCAGCACGGCCAGCGCGACGGTGTGCACGGCGTCGCGCAGCAGCGCCGTGAAGCGGGTGGTGGTGAGGTGGTCCAGGACGTCGGTGTCGAAGCGGGCACGGCAGCCCTGGCACTCGACGACGGGCCCCTCCTGCCCGCGCGGCAGCACCGGCACCCCGACGACGGTGAACCGGCGTCGCCCGGTGCGCCTGCGGTAGTTGCGGTCTCCACCGCAGGCGGGGCAGAAGAACTCCCCGTCGCCCACGGTGCTCCAGGTGGTACGGATGCCCCAGACCGTCAGCTTCCGGCCGTCCCCACCCCGAACTGGCAGCACGTCGCACCTCCGTAACTCCCCCGTCGCCCTGCGGGCGCGGGAGGGACCACCACGGCAGCATCGCCGGGTTGGCGTGATGTTAGCCACATCGGTGAGGATGCGTCAGTCGTGTGACAAGACAACATGTCCCGGGGCGCGCACTTGGCCGATCTGCGCCCCCCGCGTCCGCCCCTGTCCTCCCCGTGCCCCCGCCGCGCTCCCCCTAAGGTCGGCCGCATGGAAGAGAAGTCCTGTCTGGTGACCGGCGCCGCGAGCGGGATCGGCCGGGCCACCGCACTGCTGCTGGCCCGCTCGGGAGCCCGGGTCACCGCGGCCGATATCAACGGCCCCGGGGTGGAGTCCCTGCGTACGGAACTGGCCGCCGAGGGGTACGAGGTGACCGCGGTCGCCGGTGACGTCGCCGATCCGGAGGCCAACCATGCGATGGTCGCCGCCGCCGTCCGGGCGTACGGGCGCCTCGACGTGGCCGTGGCGAACGCCGGGGTGCTCCCTCTTTCGGACGTACGGGAGACCAGCCCGGAGGACTGGGACCACGTCATGGCCGTGGACGGCCGGGGGATGTTCCTGACCTGCAAGTACGCCATCGAGGCGATGACGGCGCAGCCGCGGCCCGGCGGGGCGCTGGTCTGCGTGTCCTCGATCTCTGGGGTGGCCGGGCAGGCGCGCCAGGCGGCGTACGGACCGGCGAAGTTCGTCGCGTCAGGGCTGACCAAGCACCTCGCGGTGGAGTGGGCCGCGCGCGGGATCCGGGTCAACGCGGTGGCACCGGGCACCATCCGTACGGAGCGGGTGATCGCGCTGAAGGACGAGCCGGGCGGGCCGGAGTACCTGGAGGAGATCGCCGGGGCGCACCCGATGGGCCGGCTCGGCGAGCCGGAGGAGGTGGCCCGGGTCATCGCCTTCCTGGCCTCCGACGCGGCCTCGTTCGTGACGGGTGTGGTGCTGCCGGTGGACGGCGGCTACCTGGCCCGCTGAGGCCGGGAACGACGGTGCCCCGCCCCTCCGGGAGGAGGGACGGGGCACACGTACGGGCGATGGCCGCCCGGGGGATCAGCGGCCCGCGCGGTTGACGGCGGAGATGACCGCCTTCAGGGAGGCGCGGGTGGTGTTGGCGTCGATGCCGATGCCCCACAGGACGCGGCCGTCGATCACGCACTCGATGTACGAGGCGGCCACGGCGGAGGCCCCTTCGCTCATGGTGTGCTCGGTGTAGTCCAGCAGGCGGGCGTCGATGCCGATGCCGGCCAGTGCGTCGAAGAAGGCCGAGATCGGACCGTTGCCGGTGCCGTTCAGCACGGTGTCCACGCCGTCCACGACCGCCTCGACGGTCAGTGTGTCCGTGCCGTCCTTGTCGGTGGCCGTCGAGCCGGAGCGCAGCTGGATGCGGCCCCACGGGTTCTCGGGGTTGGGCAGGTACTCGTCCTCGAATACGGACCAGATCGCCTTGGGCGTGACCTCGCCGCCCTCGGCGTCGGTCTTGGCCTGGATGATCCGGGAGAACTCGATCTGCATGCGGCGCGGCAGGTCCAGCTTGTGGTCGTTCTTCAGGACGTACGCGATGCCGCCCTTGCCGGACTGCGAGTTGACCCGGATGACGGCCTCGTAGGAGCGGCCGACGTCCTTCGGGTCGATGGGCAGGTACGGCACGGCCCACTCGATGTCGTCGACGGTCTTGCCCTGGGCGGCCGCGTCGGCCTCCATGGCGTCGAAGCCCTTCTTGATGGCGTCCTGGTGGGAGCCGGAGAAGGCGGTGTAGACGAGGTCGCCCGCGTAGGGGTGGCGCGGGTGGACCTCCATCTGGTTGCAGTACTCGCTGGTGCGGCGGATCTCGTCGATCTGCGAGAAGTCGATCTGCGGGTCGATGCCCTGGGAGAACAGGTTCATGCCCAGGGTGATCAGGTCGACGTTGCCGGTGCGCTCGCCCTGCCCGAACAGGCAGCCCTCGATGCGGTCGGCGCCGGCCATCAGGGCCAGCTCGGCGGCGGCGACGGCGGTGCCGCGGTCGTTGTGCGGGTGCACGGAGATGCAGATGTGCTCGCGGCGGGTCAGGTTGCGGGCCATCCACTCGAAGCGGTCCGCGTGGGTGGAGGGCGTGGAGCGCTCCACGGTCGCGGGCAGGTTCAGGATGATCTCGCGGCCCTCGGCCGGCTGCCAGACGTCACAGACGGCCTCGCAGACCTCCAGGGCGAAGTCCAGCTCGGTGTCGGTGAAGATCTCCGGGCTGTACTGGTAGCCGAAGGTGGTCTCCGGGCCCAGCAGCTTGTCCGCGTACTCCATGACCAGGCGGGTGCCCTCGACGGCGATCTGCTTGATCTGCTCCTTCGAGCCGCGGAAGACCACGCGGCGGAAGGTGGGGGCGGTGGCGTTGTACAGGTGGACGGTGGCGCGCTTGGCGCCGACCAGGGACTCCACGGTCCGCTCGATCAGGTCCTCGCGGGCCTGGGTCAGTACGGAGATCGTCACGTCGTCCGGGATCGCGCCCTCGTCGATGATCGAGCGCACGAAGTTGAAGTCGGTCTCGCCGGAGGACGGGAAGCCGACCTCGATCTCCTTGTAGCCCATGCGCACCAGCAGGTCGAACATCTCGCGCTTGCGGGCGGGGGTCATCGGGTCGATCAGCGACTGGTTGCCGTCGCGCAGGTCGGTCGACAGCCAGCGCGGAGCCTTGGTGACGCGGGCGTCCGGCCAGGTGCGGTCCGGGATGTCCACCTGCTCGTACTTGCCGTACTTGTGGATCGGCATCCCGGAGGGCTGCTGGGAGTGGGTCGCGTTGGTGATGGGCGTGGGGCGACCGACAAAAGGCTGCTGGCTCATGGCGTTGGGCTCCTCGCGTGTCCGCGTGTAGTTCGCTGGGACGGCCGACGGCGGTCGTAAAAACCGCAACACCAAACTCCGCGGGGAGGGGGCCGGCCTACGACTACAGACCCTCGCCGCGGCAGCTAAGGAGAAGCAGCCCGAAACGCATGATGGGCCGAGCCTAGCCGAGCCGCGCGGTGACGCGAGGACCTGTTTCAGTATGCAAGACCCCAGCGTCCGATTTGCACCAAATGTGAGCTAAGCCTCTTTCAAAGCGCCGGGGTCAGGGCGATCCGTCAATCCGGCGCCGCCGCTTTCAGACAAGCGAATGAATCATGGTCGCAGGTAGTGACACGGTCATGACCCACTGCCACATTGCCGGGCATGGATGCCTCCCACGCTCACCGCCACCCCGTCTTCTGCACCGTGGTGCCGCCCCACCTCCTCGACAAGGCCGCCCTGTCCGGGGACTCGCGGCGTGCCGATCTCGCCCAGCGCACCCTCGAACGCGACTCCCTGCTGCGTACCCGGCGCCGGGTCACCGCCGTCCGCGGGATCGTGCCGACGCTCGGCGCGCCGGTTTCCGACGAACCGAACCGGACGCTCTACGACGCCCAGCACCGCACGCAGCTGCCCGGGAAGAAGGTCCGGGGGGAGGGCGACCCGCTGAGCAAGGACGCCACCGTGAACCGCGCCTACGCGGGGCTCGGGGCGACGTACGAGCTGTTCCTGAAGGGCTTCGGGCGGCGCTCGATCGACGATGCCGGGCTCCCGCTGGACGCGACCGTCCACTACGACGAGGACTACAACAACGCCTTCTGGGACGGGCAGCAGATGGTCTTCGGGGACGGTGACGGGGACCTCTTCCTCGACTTCACCGTGTCGGTGGACGTCATCGGGCACGAGCTGACCCACGGCGTCACCCAGTACACGGCGAACCTGAGGTACCGCGGGCAGTCGGGCGCCCTGAACGAGTCGATGTCCGACGTCTTCGGCTCGCTGATCAAGCAGTACTCGCTGGAGCAGACGGCCGACCAGGCCGACTGGCTCATCGGGGCCGGCCTGCTGGGCCCCAGCGTGACCGGGGTCGCGCTGCGCTCGATGAAGGCGCCGGGGACCGCGTACGACGACGACGAGCTCGGCAAGGACCCGCAGCCGGCCACGATGGACGACTACGTCAACACCCACAGCGACAACGGCGGGGTCCACATCAACTCCGGCATTCCCAACCACGCCTTCTACATCGTGGCGACCGAGCTGGGCGGCAAGGCCTGGGAGCGGGCCGGGCAGATCTGGTACGACACCCTGACCGGCGGGGAGCTCGCCTCGAACGCCGGCTTCGAGGACTTCGCCCGGCTCTCGACGGCGGCGGCCGTGACCCGGTACGGCGACGGCGGCGCCGAGCACCAGGCCCTGCAGAAGGCCTGGTCCGCGGTGGGCGTCCCGCTCGCGGGGTAGACCGCTCCCATGCGCATTCAGGTGGTTCGGACGGGCGGCTTCGCGGGCATCGAGCGCCGGGCCGAGGTGGACACCTCGGGCCGGCCGGACGAGGACGAGTGGCAGGCCCTGGCCCAGCTGGCGCTCCGGCCCGCTCCCCCGGGCGATCCGGCGGACCGGGTGCGGGACGGGTTCTCGTACCGGATCACGGTCGACGGCCGGACGGTCTCCTGCGCCGAGCCGGGCCTGTCGGAGGCGCAGCGGACGCTGATCTCACGGGTCCTGAAAGAAGGTGCCTGAGCAGGACCGCTTTGCTTGGATGTCCGGATGACCGACCACATGATCGATTCGACGCTGTCCGAGCTTGAGCGGTACTACGACACGGTGCCGCGGGTGGGCGGGGCGCGGGCCGAGGACTTCGGCCCGCTGACCCTGTTCGTCCAGGAGGGCTCGGGCTGGCCGTACTACGCGCGGCCCTCCCTCGGCGGCTCCGGCGACGCGACCGCGGCGGACGTCCGGCGCGTGCTGTCCCGTCAACAGGAGCTCGGGATCCCGCAGGCCTTCGAGTGGGTGGCCGAAACCAGCCCCTCGCTGCGGGCCGCGGTGGAGGAGGCGGGACTGGACGTCCACGCCCATCCGCTGATGGTGCTGGACCCCTCCGCCGAGGCCCTCCCCCCGCATCCGGAGGTCCGTCTGCTCGGCGCGGACGACCCCCTGCTGAGGGCCGCGGTGACGGTCCCGGCGCTGGCCTTCGCGGCCCCGGGCACGACGGTGGGCGAGGCCGGACCCGCGGAACTGGCGGCGGCGACGGCGGAACCCTCGGCCGAGGAGGGCCGGGCCCGGGCGTCCGGCAAGCTGGCGGCGGGCACCTCGGCCATGGCGGCGGCCGTACGGGACGGCGTCGTGCTCTGCTCCGGCATGTACAACCCGGTCGGGGACGTCGCCGAGGTGGTGGGCGTCGGCACCCTGCCGTCGGCCCGCCGCCAGGGCCTGGCCCTCGGCGTCACGGCCGCGCTGGTCGCGCGGGCCCGGGCGCGCGGGGCCCGTACGGTCTTCCTCTCGGCCGGCGACGAGGACGTGGCCCGGATCTACGGCCGCGCCGGCTTCCGCCGGGTGGCCACGGCCCTGATCGCCGAACCGCGGACGTGATGCGCCCGCTCGGGCGGCCGCGGCCGGGCTGACCCGGCCCGGCCGGCGCCCTCGTCCGCCCGTCCCCGCCCCGCCCCGCCCCGCCCGAGCCCGTTTGCCGTAACGGCAACAAGGTTTGCCTGCGCGGGCGGGTCGGGCGGAGCATCGGCGTACCGGCACCCGTACTGGAAGAGGGACCCATGACCGAGCACGCGCACACGGACACGCACACGCACTCCCACCACTACCCCGTGACCGGACCCCCGGCGGGCGAGGAGTTCTGGGACGGCCGCTACGGCGAGAGCGACCGGATCTGGAGCGGCGAGGCCAACGCCATGCTGGTGCGCGAGGTGTCCGGCCTCGCCCCCGGGCGGGCCCTCGACCTCGGCTGCGGGGAGGGCGGCGACGCCGTCTGGCTGGCCCGCCACGGGTGGACCGTCACCGGGACCGACATCTCCGGGGTCGCCCTCGGCCGGGCGGCCGAGCACGCCGCCGACGCCGGACTCGCGGACCGGATCTCCTTCGCGCGGCACGACCTGACGGAGTCCTTCCCGGAGGGCGAGTTCGACCTCGTCTCGGCGTGTTTCCTGCACAACTACGGGGACTTCCCCCGTGATGTCATCCTGCGCACGGCCGCCGCGGCCGTGGCCCCCGGCGGCACCCTGCTGGTGGTCGGCCACGCGGGCTGGGCGCCGTGGCAGGAGGAGCGGGAGGAGGCCCACTTCCCCACGCCCGAGGAGGTCCTCGCGCAGCTGGAGCCGGTCACGGCGGGCTGGGAGGTGCTGCGGGCCGAGGAGACCGAGCGGGTCCAGGCGCAGCCCGACGGTACCCCGGGGACCCGTACGGACAACGTGGTGCGGGTGCGCCGGCCCGCGTAGCCGGACGAACGACAACGACAACGACGACGGCGCACGGACGCGGTCCCCGGGCGGGGGCCGCGTCCGTGCGCCGTCGTGTCGTTCGGTCCGGGCCTCAGAAACCGAGCTTGCGCAGCTGCTTGGGGTCCCGCTGCCAGTCCTTGGCGACCTTCACGTGGAGGTCGAGGAAGACCGGGGTCCCGAGCAGCGCCTCGATGTGCTTGCGCGACTTCATCCCGACCTCCTTCAGGCGGGAGCCCTTCGGGCCGATGATGATGCCCTTCTGGCTCGGCCGCTCGATGTAGACGTTGGCGTGGATGTCGAGCAGCGGGCGGTCGGCCGGGCGGTTCTCGCGCGGGATCATCTCCTCGACGACCACGGCGATGGAGTGCGGGAGCTCGTCCCGTACGCCTTCCAGCGCGGCCTCGCGGATCAGTTCCGCGACCATCACCATCTCGGGCTCGTCGGTGAGGTCGCCCTCCGGGTACAGCGGCGGGCTCTCGGGCAGCAGCGGCGCGATCAGGTCGGCCAGCAGCTGGACCTGGGTGTCGCCGACCGCCGAGACGGGGACGATCTCGGTCCACTCGAAGCCCAGCTCCTCGGCGAGCCGGTGGACGGCGATGAGCTGCTCGCCCACCACCTTCGACTCGACGAGGTCGGTCTTGGTGATGATGGCGATCTTGGGGGTCTTCTTGATCCCCGCGAGCTCCTTGGCGATGAACTTGTCGCCGGGGCCGAGCTTCTGGTCGGCCGGCAGGCAGAAACCGATGACGTCGACCTCGGCCCAGGTGGTGCGCACGACGTCGTTGAGGCGCTCGCCGAGCAGGGTGCGCGGCTTGTGCAGGCCGGGCGTGTCGACGAGGACGAGCTGCGCGTCGGGGCGGTGCACGATGCCGCGGACGGTGTGGCGGGTGGTCTGCGGCCGGTTGGAGGTGATCGCGACCTTGGTGCCCACGAGTGCGTTGGTGAGGGTCGACTTCCCCGCGTTGGGGCGGCCGACGAAGCAGGCGAAGCCCGCACGGTGCGGGCTGGTGGACTCGGGGGAACGATCGCTCATACGGGCCATTCTCCCCGATGCCGCTCCCAGCGCCGACCAGATCACCGCGGTGAGGGCGAGCACAGGCGTGAGCAGGGGGTGCGCGGCATGGGCGGCACGGCCCTGAGCTGTGGTTCCCTCGGCCCGGGCGCGCACCGTCAGCTCGGCCCATTCCGCGTCGGGCGGACCCTCCCAGCGGGTGCGCAGGCGCACTTCCTGACCCGGCAGCAGTTCGGCGGGCAGGCCGGTGAGCTCGCGCCGCAGCAGCGTGCGGCCGAGGGCACCGGAGGCGGTGAGGGCGGCGCGCGGGCGGAGGGTGACGTTGCCGGTGTTGTGGAGCGTGTACGAGATCTCCGCGCCCGCGCCGCGGCGGTGTACGGAGACCCCCTCGACGGCGAGGGCGGCGGCGGTCGGGCCGGTCACCCGCAGGTACACGCGGGCGGCGACGGCCTGCCGGACGCCGATCCCCCGGTCCGTGGCGGCGGCGGGCCGGTCCTCCTGGGCCACGATGGCGCCGGGGTGGTCCCCGGGCTCCGCCCGGTCGGGGACGGCGAGGGTGAAGCCGACGCGGACCTCGCCGCGGGCCGGTACGGTCACCCGCTCCTGGTCGAGCTTCGCCCAGGATCCGGTGGCCCGGCGCGGCTCGTCGGGGCCGCGCAGGGCGAAGCCGCCGTCGCGGGCGGTGTTGTAGGCGTCGGCGGCGTAGAGCCGGAAGGTGCGGGGGCGGTCGGTGCGGTTGGTCACGGTGACGGCGTCGGTGACGGCCTGGCCGGGCGCGGCGGCGAGGTAGAGGTACGGCCGCCGGCCGACGCCGTTCGCCGCCGGCAGCACGGACCACTGGCCGTTGTCCGCGGCTGCGGCCGGCGCGGCGAGCAGGAGGGCGGGCCCGGCTGCGACGAGCAGGGCCGCCGCCGCGCGGAGCCCCAGGAGGCGGGGCGTCACGACAGGGTCAGGGTCAGGACCGCCGTGTACGCCCCCGGCGGGGTGTACGGCGGGACCCGCAGCGTCACCGTGGCGTCGATGGTGAAGGTGCCGCCGACCAGCGGGGCGTCGGCGGTGGAGGCCAGGAGGGCGCCCTCCGGGCCGACCGCGCCCGCACTGCCCGCCGTACACGCGCTCGGGCTGGCGGCGGCCGCCACACAGGTCGGGGTCCAGGACAGGGACGCGCCCGGGATCCGCACCCCGCCCGGTCCCGTGAAGTCGGTGACCTTGCCGGTCAGGGACCAGCCGGCCGGGCCGCCGCGGGCGTCGGTGACGGTCACGGTGCCGATCCGGCCGGGGGCGGCGCCTCCGTCGCCGTACGGGACCGCGCCGAGGGTGATGTCCTCGCCGGCCTGGGTCATGCCGAGGGCGCCCGGTTCGACGGTGGCCGTGACCTTGCGGGTGCCCGCCGTCATCGGGGCGGTGTCGATGACGGTGTACGCGGCCGGGCCGGAGCCCCGGTTCGCCGACCAGGCCGGGCCCTCGTAGGCGATCACCGCGGTGGTGGCCTTGTCCGTGACGGGCAGCTCCACCGTGGCCGTGCCCAGCTCGTCGGCGGTGGCGGTCACCCGGTCCGCGGTTTCGGCCGCGCCGGCCCGTCCGGCCACCGTCACGGCCGTGCCCGGGGGGAATCCGGCGGCGGTGACCTTGACCTTGGCGCCCGGTTTTCCGGAGGCCGCGGCGAGGAAGACGCTGCGCAGGTTGGCCGTGGGGAGCGCGGTCGCGGTCAGGCGGGCGGAGGCGGGGGTGGCGGACGGCGCCGCGGCGGTGCAGGTGGTGTCGAGGTCCAGCGGGTGGCTGGTGTGCAGGGTGTAGTCGCCGGGGGCGAGGGTGGCCTCGCCGGGCGCGGTGACGGTGAAGGTTCCGCTCATGGTGACGGCGGGGAGGGGTTCGCCGGCCCGGACGGGGTCGTTGCGCTTGGCCCCCACGACGGTGACCTCGCCGCTCTGGGCTCCGGCCAGCAGGATCCGGCCGGTGGGGGTCAGCACGTCGGCGGGGAGTTCGCCGCCGGCCGGGTTGGCGGCGGGGGTCCGGACCACCTGGTAGGTCACGGTGACGGTGTCACCGACCTGTGGAGCCGGGTTGTCGACGGTGATCCGGGCGGTGGTCGGTCCGTCGGCGGGCGGGAGTCCGGCCTCCTGGGGCGGCAGGCAGTGCGTCGGGAACTCCACCTGGCCGGGCGGCGTCTCTCCCTCGGCTACGGCCGGTGCGCCCAGGGCGCCCCCGGCTGTGGCGGCGAGCACCGCCATGCCGACGGCGGCCGGCCATCTCCGCTTCCGCGCCCCTGTTCGCACTGCCCGCCCCCTGGGTTCCCTCGCGCCGAGCCCCTGCGCAGGGGGCCATTCACGAGCGGGCGGCGGAA
Organism: Streptomyces sp. NPDC029164; assembly: GCF_055563995.1. Lineage (NCBI taxonomy): Bacteria > Bacillati > Actinomycetota > Actinomycetes > Kitasatosporales > Streptomycetaceae > Streptomyces > Streptomyces sp. NPDC029164. The sequence goes on from NZ_JBVHWW010000027.1 coordinate 20,072, forward strand.
GAAGTCAATGCACGGATCCGGCGTCAACTGATGGCCCATCAGGAGATGGCAGGTTCCCGCTCCCCGCCCCGCTCTCCCGCCCCTCTCCGCCCGCGTCCCCGCCCGACGCGCGGAACGTGCGCCGGTAGGCCGTCGGGCTCACCCCCAGCGCCGCCTGCACGTGCTTGCGCAGGGACTGGGCCGTCCCGAAGCCCGTCTCCCGCGCCACCTGTTCCATCGGCAGGTCGGTCCGCTCCAGCAGCCGCCGGGCCCGTTCCACCCGCTGGCCGACGATCCACTCGCCGGGGCTGATCCCGGCCTCCTCCCGGAACCTGCGCGTGAACGTCCGTACCGACATGGCCTCCTGGCGGGCCAGGTCGACCAGCCGCACCGGCTCGTGCAGCCGGTCCAGCACCCAGGCGCGGGCCGCCGCGGTGCTGGCCAGCTGCGGCTGCGGCACCGGGCGTTCGATGAACTGGGCCTGCCCGCCGTCCCGGTGCGGCGGTACGACGGTCCGCCGGGCCACGTCGTTGGCGACGGCCGCGCCGTGGTCGCGGCGCACGATGTGCAGGCACAGGTCGATGCCGGCGGCGACCCCGGCCGAGGTCAGCACGTCCCCGTCGTCGGTGTAGAGCACACCGGCGTCCACCCGCACGGCCGGGAAGAGGCGCTGGAAGTGCTCGGCGTGGAACCAGTGGGTGGTGGCCGGGCGGCCGTCCAGGAATCCGGCGGCGGCCAGTACGTACCCGCCCGTACAGATGGAGACGAGCCGCGTCCCGGCCCGGATGTGTGCGAGCGCCGCGGCGAGCTCCTCGGTCAGGCGGCCCTCCTCGTACACCGGCCCCAGCTCGTACGAGGCGGGCACCACCACGGTGTCGGCCGTGGCCAGCAGCTCGGGGCCGTGCTCGACCCGGACCGCGAAGTCGGCGTCCGTGCGCACCGGCCCGGGGGCCAGGGCGCAGGTGAGGATCTCGTACAGCGGCTCGCCGGCGGGACCCTTGGCGCGGCCGAAGATCCGGTGCGGGATGCCGAGCTCGAAGGGCAGCAAGCCGGTGAGCGCGAGGACGACGACACGGTGCGGGGCCATGGCCCGATCATATCGAAGGGTGTCAGTCAGGCCACTGTCGTACGGGAGCCTCCCGGCCGGAAGCTGTCCGGGTGACGCAGACAGCCCCCACCCCCGCCCCCACGACCACGCCTCCGGCCGTCCCGGGACGCGTCCACCGCGCCTGGTTCGTCGCGGCCGTCGCCTTCGTGACGATCATCGGCGCCGCCGCCTTCGCCTCGCTGCCCGGGCTGCTCATCGAGCCGCTGCACGAGGAGTTCGACTGGTCGCGCGGCACGATCGGCTTCGCCGTCTCGGTGAACCTCGCGCTGTACGGGCTCACCGCGCCCTTCGCCGCGGCGCTGATGGACCGCTTCGGCATCCGCAAGGTGGTGGCGCTGGCCCTGCTGGTCATATCCGGCGGCACCGCGGCCACCGTGTGGATGACGGCGTCCTGGCAGCTGGTGCTGTTCTGGGGAGTGCTGGTGGGGCTGGGCAGCGGCTCGATGGCGCTGGCCTTCGCGGCGACGGTGACCAACCGCTGGTTCACCGCCCGGCGCGGGCTGGTCACCGGCATCCTGACCGCGGCCGGGGCCTCCGGCCAGCTGATCTTCCTGCCACTGCTGTCATGGCTGGTGGAGCACCAGGGCTGGCGTCCGGCGGCGGTGACGGTGTCGCTGGCGGCCCTGGTCGTCGTCCCGTTCGTGTGGCTGCTGCTGCGCGACCACCCGGCGGACGTGGGTCTCGCGCCGTACGGCGGCACCTACGCGGACAAGCCCGCCCCGGTGACGGGCGCGGCGCGGCGGACGGTGACGGTGCTGTTCAAGGCGGCCCGGACCGGCCCCTTCTGGCTGCTGGCGGGGACCTTCGCGATCTGTGGGGCCTCGACCAACGGGCTGGTCAAAACCCACTTCGTACCGGCGGCCCACGACCACGGCATGCCGGTGACGGCGGCCGCGGGACTGCTCGCGGTGATCGGGGTGTTCGACGTCGTCGGCACCATCGCCTCCGGCTGGTTCACCGACCGCTTCGAGGCGCGCCGCCTGCTGGCGGTGTACTACGCGCTGCGCGGGATCGCGCTGCTGTTCCTGCCGCTGCTGCTGGCGCCGTCCGTGCACCCGCCGATGATCTTCTTCATCGTCTTCTACGGGCTGGACTGGGTCGCGACCGTCCCGCCGACCATCGCGCTCTGCCGTGAGCACTACGGGGAGGACAGCGCGATCGTCTTCGGCTGGGTGCTGGCCTCGCACCAGGTCGGCGCGGCGGTGGTGGCCTTCCTGGGCGGCCTGGCCCGTGACGCCTTCGGCTCGTACGACGTCGTCTGGTACGCCTCGGGCGCGCTGTGCGCGATGGCCGCGCTGATGGCGATGGTCATCCGCCGCCGGCAGTCTCCCGGCGGGGCAGCCGATCCCATCGGTGGGGCTCGATACGCCTGACGGCGACCCGCGCGGGGAGGCGCTGTCCTGGCCGGAGCCATTTCAGCCTCGCCGGCGTTTGAGTGGGGGTCCCCCCGGACGAAGTCTGGGGGAGGGTCCGGGCGGAGCCCGGTGCCCGGCGGAGCCGGGTTCCGGGCGGAGCCCGGTGCCCGGCGGAGCCGGGTTTACTGGGGCTCCGCCCAGACCCCACGCCTCAAACGCCGACGGGGCTGGATTTGCCCGGCGGGGCTGAACTGGCCCGGCGAAGCCGGGATGGCGCGGGGCGCGCGGGGATCGGCGGCCACCCCGCCGGGAGGCTAGGGGCCGGCCGGGGTGGTGGACTTCAGGGTGCCGTCCGGCGCGGCCAGCAGCACCGGGGTGTCCGGGCCGCCCAGGTCGCGTACGGCCGCGCGGTCGGCCTCGGCGGGGGTCTCGGCCGCGCTGACGACGGCCGCGGCCTCCAGGGAGCGCGCGCCGCTCGCCACGGCCATCGCGACCGCGGTCTGCAGCGCGCTCAGCTTCAGGGAGTCGAGCTCCACCGTCCCGGCGACGTACGTGCGGCCCGTCTCGTCGCGCACCGCCGCCCCCTCGGGCACCCCGTTGCGGGCCCGGGCGCTGCGCGCCAGCGTGATGATCTTGCTGTCCTCGGGGTCGATCCCGGTGCTCTCGGTCATGGTCGAAAGCATAGGGAGCGCCCCGGCCGGGCCGCGCAACGACCCCGCCGCGGCGCCCGGGGCACAGCCGGGCTCACGGCCGGTCGAGCCTCAGCCGCTCCGCCCGCGGCAGCCCGGCGACGACCAGGTCGTACGAGTCCTCGACGAGCTCGCGCAGCATCGCGTCGGGGATCCCGCCGACGGTCACCGTGTTCCAGTGCCGCTTGTTCATGTGGTAGCCCGGCACGATGGCCTCGTGCTCCTCGCGCAGCCGCACCGCCAGCTCCGGCTCGCACTTGAGGTTGACCTTCAGCGGCTCGGCGTCCAGCGCGGAGAGGGCGAACACCTTGCCCAGCACCTTGAACACCGAGGTCTCCGGGGTGAAGGGGAACTCCTCCACCGACGCGTTGAAGCCCAGACAGAATTCCCGCAGTTCCGCCGGGGTCATTCGCCCTCCGTCCCCGCGGTCTCCGCCGCGGCCACCGGTTCCACCAGCACCGTCACGATCTTGTTCCGCCGCCCCGCCGGGGACTCGGCCGTCATCCGCAGCGGACGCCCGTCGGGCAGTTCCACCACCGCCGAGGCGCCCGCGATCGGCACCCGGCCCAGTGCCTTCGCCAGCAGGCCGCCGACCGTCTCCACGTCCTCGTCGTCGAAGGCCTCGACCTTGAAGAGCTCACCGAGGTCGGTGATGTCGAGGCGCGCCGTGACCCGGTAGCGGTCCTCGCCCAGGTCCTCGACCGGCGGAAGCTCCCGGTCGTACTCGTCCGTGATCTCGCCGACGATCTCCTCGAGGATGTCCTCGATGGTGACGATGCCGGCCGTGCCGCCGTACTCGTCGATGACGACGGCGACGTGGTTGCGCACCTGCTGCATCTCGCGCAGCAGGTCGCCCGCGTTCTTGGTGTCGGGCACGAAGACGGCCGCCCGCATCGCCGTGGAGACCAGGTCGGACTCCGCCCCGCGGCTGATGTGGGTCTTGCGGACCAGGTCCTTCAGGTAGACGATCCCGACGATGTCGTCCTCGTTCTCCCCGGTCACCGGGATGCGCGAGAAGCCGGACCGCAGCGCCAGCGTGGTCGCCTGACGGACCGTCTTGTACCGCTCGATGCAGACCAGGTCGGTGCGGGGGACCATCACCTCGCGCACCAGGGTGTCGCCGAGCTCGAAGACCTGGTGCACCATCCGGCGCTCGTCGTCCTCGATCAGCGATTCCCGCTCCGCGAGGTCCACCATCGCGCGCAGCTCCGCCTCGGAGGCGAAGGGCCCCTTGCGGAAGCCCTTTCCGGGCGTGAGCGCGTTGCCGATGAGGATCAGCAGCTGCGGGATCGGCCCCATCACCCGGGCGAGGGGGACGAGGACGTACGCGGCCGCCGTCGAGGTGTTCAGCGGGTGCTGGCGGCCGATCGTGCGCGGGGAGACGCCGACGGCGACGAAGGAGACGAGCACCATCACGGCGATGGCCACGAGCAGCGCGGTCCAGTTCTCGCCGAACTCGTCGAGGCAGACGTAGGTGACGAGCACCCCGGCCGCCATCTCGCAGGTGACGCGTACCAGCAGCGCCACGTTGAGGTAACGGGTGGGGTCGCCGGCGACCTGGGCGAGCTTCTCGCTGCCGCGCCGGCCCTCCCGTACGGCCTGCTCGGCGCGGAAGATCGAAATGCGGGCGATCCCGGACTCGGCGCAGGCCGCGAACCAGGCCACCACCACCAGCAGTACCGCGCCGGTGATCAGCTGCGCGGCGTTCACGAGACGGTGGGCGCCGGGGACGGACCGGTCATGCCGCGCTCACCGCGCCAGCCGTCGACGATGGCCGCCTGGAGGCCGAACATCTCGGCCTTCTCGTCCGGTTCCTCGTGGTCGTAGCCGAGCAGGTGCAGCACTCCGTGGACGGTCAGGAGCTGGAGCTCCTCGTCCATGGAGTGCTGCGTCGGGGCTTCCTCGCCCTGCTTCTTCGCGACCTCGGGGCAGAGCACGATATCGCCGAGGAGCCCCTGCGGGGGCTCCTCGTCGTCCTTCGCCGGCGGACGGAGCTCGTCCATCGGGAAGGACATGACGTCGGTCGGGCCGGGCAGGTCCATCCACTGGATGTGGAGCTGCTCCATGGCGTCCTCGTCGATGACGATGACGGAGAGCTCGGAGAGCGGGTGGATCCGCATCCGGGCGAGCGCATAGCGGGCGATGTCGAGGATCGCCTGCTCGTCGACCTCGGTTCCGGACTCGTTGTTGACGTCGATCGACATGGTGCGCTGGGTTCTACTTCCGCTGGTGGCCGTTCGCGGCCGGCTGGCCGTCGTCGTACTTCTCGTACGCGTCGACGATACGGCCGACCAGCTTGTGGCGGACGACATCCTCGGACGTGAGCCGCGCGAAGTGGATGTCCGGCACCCCGTCCAGGATCTGCTGGACCTCGCGCAGACCGCTCTTGGCGCCGCCCGGCAGGTCGATCTGCGTGATGTCACCGGTGACGACGATCTTCGAGTCGAAACCGAGCCGGGTCAGGAACATCTTCATCTGTTCGGCGGTGGTGTTCTGCGCCTCGTCGAGGACGACGAAGGCGTCGTTGAGCGTGCGTCCGCGCATGTACGCCAGGGGCGCGACCTCGATGGTCCCGGCGGCCATGAGCCGCGGGATCGAGTCGGGGTCGAGCATGTCGTGCAGCGCGTCGTAGAGCGGGCGCAGGTACGGGTCGATCTTGTCGAAGAGGGTGCCCGGCAGGAAGCCGAGCCGCTCCCCCGCCTCGACGGCGGGCCGGGTCAGGATGATCCGGCTGACCTGCTTGGACTGCAGGGCCTGGACCGCCTTGGCCATGGCGAGATAGGTCTTGCCGGTACCGGCGGGGCCGATGCCGAAGACGATCGTGTTCTTGTCGATCGCGTCGACGTACCGCTTCTGGTTGAGGGTCTTGGGCCGGATGGTGCGGCCGCGGCTGGAGAGGATGTTCTGGGTGAGCACCTCGGCGGGCGTTTCCTCGGGCCCGTCCCCGTTGCCGTTGCCGCTCGCCTTGAGCATGGCGATCGAGCGTTCCACTGCGTCCTCCGTCATCGGCTGCCCGGTGCGGAGCACCAGCATCATCTCGTCGAACAGGCGCTGGATCAGAGCGACTTCCGCCGCTTCGCCGATCGCGCTGACCTGATTGCCCCGAACATGGATGTCGGCCTTCGGGAAGGCCTTCTCGATCACGCGCAACAGGGCGTCACCGGATCCGAGCACCGTCACCATCGGGTGCCTGGCCGGGACGGTGAAGTGGGCTCGCGCCTGCCCCGGCACTGGAATGTGGGCTGTGGGTGTCTGAGTCATGGGCCGGCACTGTGGCCTGCACATACCTCCCGCTGAGGGGCCTCGCCGATCGACGACCTCCGGAATACCAAGCGTACGTCGCCGCCGCTGCTTCCCCGAGAGGTTTTACTCCCTCTCCGCGCGGCCCCGGGCGCCACGGCCCCGCGGCCGTCCGGTCACGCGGAGTGCCGGAAGCCGATCGTGGGCACGGCTCTGCGCCGGGCCGCCGGGCCGGAGCCGGGCGGGATCAGGTCGTCCAGGAAGCCGTAGCGGCCGCGCAGCGCGGGCGGGGCGGTCCGCCACCAGTGGGCCACCTCCGGCCAGCCGGGGGCCGACAGGGAGCCGCCGAACTCCTGGACGGACAGGGCCGCGGTCAGCCCGGCGAAGGCGAGGCGGTCCGCGAGGGGCCAGCCCGCCAGGGTGCCGGTGACGAAGCCCGCCACGTACACGTCCCCCGCCCCCGTCGGGTCCAGCTCGTCCACCGTGATCCCGGGGACCTGCGCCGTCTCCCCGGTGCGCCCGTCCACCGCGTACGAGCCCTCCGCGCCCATCGTGACCACCGCGATCGGCACCTTCTCCGCGAGCACCCGGGCGGCGGCGCGCGGGCAGTCGGTGCGGGTGTAGCGCATGGCCTCGCCCGCGTTCGGCAGGAAGGCCTCGCAGTGCTCCAGGTCGGCCAGGGCCTCCAGGTCCCACCGCCCGCTCTCGTCCCATCCCACGTCCGCGAAGATCCGCGAGCCGTGCCGGGCGGCCTCCCCGATCCACTCCTCGCCCCGGCCGGCGCCGAGCGCGGCCACGGCCGCGCGGGCCCGCGGCGGGCAGTGCGGGAAGGGGCCGGCGTCGGCGGGCGGCGGGGCCTCGTGGCCGTGCGAGACCATCGTGCGCTCGCCCTCGTAGGCCATCGAGACGGTGACCGGGCTGTGCCAGCCGGGGATGGTGCGCGACATGGACAGGTCGATGCCCTCGCCCTGCTCCAGGGCGTCCCAGCAGTATTCTCCGTAGTGGTCGTCCCCGAAGGCCGCGGCCAGCGAGGTGCGCAGGCCCAGCCGGGCCAGGGCGGTGGCCATGTTGGCGACGCCGCCGGGGCTGGAGCCCATGCCGCGCGCCCAGGACTCCGTACCGCGGACCGGTGCCGAGTCGAGGCCGGTGAAGATGATGTCGAGGAACACCGTCCCGGTCAGGAAGACGTCGCAGCCCGGCTCCTGCGGATCGCGCACCGGACCGAGCGGGTCCACTGCGGCTGCGCGGCTGTCGAAGTCCCTACTCGTCACGGTGTACTCCCCGATGAGTTTCCGGCGGAAGCTGCCGGCCCCGCCCGCCCGGGGCAGGGCCAAACCCCAGTGTGGCGCAGATCACCCGCCCGTTCAGCCCCGCTTGGGGAGCGGCACGCGCACCAGGTCCTGCGCCACCGTCAGCTCGCCGTCGAAGCCCGCGGCCCGTGCCTGCCGTTCGAACTCGGACGGGTCGGTGTACCGCTGGGAGAAGTGCGTCAGCACGAGGTGCCGTACGCCGCCGTCCCGCGCCACCCGCGCCGCCTGGCCCGCCGTGAGGTGCCCGTGGTCGCTGGCCAGCCGCTCGTCCTCGTCGAGGAAGGTCGACTCGATCACCAGCATGTCGCAGCCCTCGGCGAGCGCGTCCACGCCGGGACAGAGCCGGGTGTCCATGACGAAGGCGAACCGCTGTCCGGGCCTGTGCTCGCTGACCTCGTCCAGGGTGACCGCGCCGAGCCGCCCGTCGCGCTGGATCCGGCCGACGTCCGGACCCTTGATGCCGTGCCGTGCGAGCAGCTCGGGCACCATGCGGCGCCCGTCGGGCTCGGTGATCCGGTAGCCGAACGACTCCACCGGGTGCGAGAGCCGCCGGGCCTCCAGGAGGTACGGGGGCCCCTGCGCCAGCGGTCCGTCCGCGGCCACCGGTTCCTCGCGCAGCGGGACGGTCTCGCGGTAGGCCGTGGCGTACCGCAGCCGGTCGAAGAACTTCTGTCCGGAGGCCGGGTAGTGGGCGGTGACGGGGTGCGGGACCTGGTCGAGGTTGATCCGCTGGATCACCCCGGCCAGGCCGAGGCTGTGGTCACCGTGGAAGTGGGTGACACAGATCCGGTTGATGTCGTGCGCGGCGACCCCGGCCCGCAGCATCTGCCGCTGCGTGCCCTCGCCCGGGTCGAAGAGGATGCCCTCGCCGTCCCAGCGCAGCAGGTATCCGTTGTGGTTGCGGTGGCGGGTGGGCACCTGGCTGGCGGTGCCCAGCACGACGAACTCTCGTACGGACACGTGCTATCCGGGGGGCCACTGGAGGCCGCGGCCTCCGATGACGTGCGCGTGCGCGTGGAAGACGGTCTGCCCGGCGCCGGCGCCGGTGTTGAAGACGACGCGGTAGCCGTGGTCGACGATCTTCTCGTCGAGGGCGACCTGGCCCGCCTCGCGCAGTATGTCGGCGGCGACGGCCGGCTCGGCGGCGGCGAGGGAGGCCGCGTCCGGGTAGTGCACCTTGGGGATGATGAGCACGTGCGTGGGCGCCTGCGGGTTGATGTCCCGGAAGGCGACCGTGGTCTCGGTCTCGCGGACCACGGTCGCGGGGATGTGCCCCTCGACGATCTTGCAGAACAGGCAGTCCGCCTGCGGTTCCCCGGCCATTGCTGAGCCTCCCGTGATGGTGATCGGTCCGGGCATCGTATCCAGCCGGGCGCCCGCCGCGGGCGGGCATTTCGGCCCGTCAGGCCCAGCGGCCGGTGCGGGCCAGCAGGACCGCCGTGGCCGCGGTGCCGGCCGTGGAGGTCCGCAGGACGGAGCGGCCCAGGCGGTAGGGGCGGGCCCCCGCCCCGGCGAACGCCGCCAGCTCCTCCGGGGAGACGCCGCCCTCCGGGCCGACGACCAGGACGACGGAACCCGAGGAGGGCAGCGCGGCCGTGGCCAGGGCGTCGGAGGGGGTGTCGCGGTCCTCGTGCAGGACCATCCCCAGGTCGGCTCCGGCGAGCAGCGCCGCCACCTGCTTGGTGGACATGGCCTCGGCCACCTCCGGGAAGCGGACCCGGCGGGACTGCTTGCCCGCCTCGCGGGCGGTGGCCCGCCACTTGGCCAGGGACTTGGCCCCCCGGTCCCCGCGCCACTGCGTGATGCAGCGCGAGGCCTGCCAGGGCACGATCGCGTCCACGCCGGTCTCGGTCATGGTCTCTACGGCCAGCTCGCCGCGGTCGCCCTTGGGCAGGGCCTGGACCACGGTGATGCGGACGGCCGGTTCCGGTTCCACTCCGGCCGAGGACACGGCCACGACCAGCCGGTCCTTGCCCTCCGCCGCCTTCACGACCGCTTCCGCCCAGCCGCCCCGGCCGTCGGTCAGGACCAGTGCCTCGCCCGGGTTCAGCCGTTTCACGGACACCGCGTGCCGGCCCTCCGGGCCGTCCAGGACGAACTCCGGTCCCGCGGGGACCTCTTCGACCACGAACACCGGGGCGGTCATGACGCACTCCTCATCTGCATTGCCTTCAACGTGCTCTGCGCCTCTGCCAGTTCGGCCGCCAGTACCTCCACCAGCTCCGCCGCCGGCAGCGCCCGCGCCAGCCGGTGCCCCTGGCCCGCCCACAGGGCCATGCCCTGCGCGTCCCCGGCCGCGGCGGCCGCCTTGCGCAGCCCCGCGGTCAGGTGGTGGACCTGGGGGTAGGCCGCCGGGGCGTACGGACCGTGCTCGCGCATGAAGCGGTTCACCAGCCCTCGCGCCGGCCGCCCGGAGAACGCCCGGGTCAGCTCGGTCCGGACGAACAGCGGGTCGGTCAGCGCCTTCTTGTGCACGGGGTCCGCCCCCGATTCCGGGCAGGCCAGGAAGGCCGTCCCGAGCTGCGCCGCCTCGGCGCCCGCCGCCAGCAGCGCCGCGATCTGCGAGCCCCGCATGAGGCCGCCCGCCGCGATGATCGGCAGGGCCACGGCCTCCCGCACCTGGGCCACCAGCGCGAGCAGCCCCACGGCCGCCGTGCCGTCGGCCTGCGGGTCGTCGCGGTGGCTGCCCTGGTGGCCGCCCGCCTCGACGCCCTGGACGCACACGGCGTCGGCGCCCGCCTGCTGGGCCGTACGGGCCTCCTCGACGGAGGTCGCCGTGACGACCGTGTGCGTACCGGCCTTGCGCAGGGCGGCGAGGGCCGCGGAGGAGGGACAGCCGAAGGTGAACGAGACGACCGGGACCGGGTCTTCGAGGAGGATGGCGAGCTTGGCGTCGTAGCCGTCGTCGCTGGTGCCGATGATGTCCTCCTCGGCGAGCGAGATCGCGTACCAGCTCGCCTCACCGGCCAGCTGCCCGCGGTACGCCTCCACGGCGGCCGGGTCCACATATCCGGTCTGCGGCATGAACAGGTTGACGCCGAAGGGGCGCCGGGTCAGGGCGCGCACCTGCTTGATCTCCTGGTACATCCCGTCGGCGGTCTTGTAGCCGCCCGCCAGGAAGCCCAGCCCGCCCGCCTCGCACACGGCGGCGGCGAGCGGCGGACAGGAGGCGCCGCCCGCCATGGGAGCCTGCACGATCGGGTAAGGAGAGAGACCGTACGGTGCGGAGGACATGGACTGCATCGTGCCATGTCCCGCTCATGGGGCCGAATCATGGCATTCGCCTGGCATAGTCCGCTTCCGGCCCCGGTCACGGGCCGCCGCCAAGCCCATGCGAAGAGCCCGGCAGGGAATCCCCTGGCCGGGCTCTCGGCGGTGTCCGCCGGCCGCTCAGCGACCGTTGAACGCGTCCTTCAGGCGGCTGAACAGCCCCTGCTGACCTGGCGCGAACTGGCCCATCGGCCGCTCCTCGCCGCGCAGCTTCGCCAGCTGGCGCAGCAGCTCCTCCTGCTGGGCGTCCAGCTTGCCCGGGGTGGTGACCTCGACGTGGACGATGAGGTCGCCGCGCCCGCCGCCGCGCAGGTGGGTGACGCCCCGCCCGTGCAGCGGGATCGCCTGCCCGGAGCCGGTGCCGGGCCGGATGTCGATCTCCTCCAGCCCGTCCAGCGTCTCCAGCGGGCATTTCGTGCCCAGTGCGGCCGCCGTCATCGGGATCGTCACCGTGCAGTGCAGGTCGTCCCCGCGCCGCTGGAAGGTCGGGTGCGCCAGCTCGTGGATCTCCACGTACAGGTCGCCGGCGGGGCCGCCGCCGGGGCCGACCTCGCCCTCGCCCGCGAGCTGGATGCGGGTGCCGTTCTCGACACCGGCCGGGATCTTGACCGTGAGGCTGCGGCGGGAGCGGACCCGGCCGTCGCCCGCGCACTCGGGGCACGGGGTCGGGACCACGGTGCCGAAGCCCTGGCACTGCGGGCAGGGGCGCGAGGTCATGACCTGGCCCAGGAAGGACCGGGTGACCTGCGAGACCTCACCGCGGCCGCGGCACATGTCACACGTCTGCGCGGAGGTGCCGGGTGCGGCGCCCTCGCCGGAGCAGGTGGTGCAGACGACGGCCGTGTCGACCTGGATGTCCTTGGTCGTCCCGAAGGCCGCCTCGTCCAGCTCCAGGTCCAGGCGGATCATGGCGTCCTGGCCGCGCCGGGTCCGCGAGCGCGGGCCGCGCTGCTGACTCTGGCCGAAGAAGGCGTCCATGATGTCGGAGAAGTTGCCGAAGCCACCGGCCCCGAAGCCGCCCGCGCCGCCGCCCGAGGAGGACAGCGGGTCACCGCCGAGGTCGTAGACCTGCTTCTTCTGCGGGTCCGAGAGGACCTCGTAGGCGGCGTTGATCTCCTTGAAACGCTCTTGCGTCTTGGGATCGGGGTTCACGTCCGGGTGCAGCTCGCGCGCGAGCCGCCGGAAGGCCTTCTTGATCTCGTCCTGCGATGCGTCGCGGCGCACGCCGAGAACGGCGTAGTAGTCCGTGGCCACTTACGACTCCGCCAGGATCTGTCCGACGTAACGTGCCACTGCGCGTACCGCTCCCATCGTTCCGGGGTAGTCCATGCGGGTCGGTCCGACCACGCCGAGTTTGGCGACTGCTTCGCCGCCCGAACCGTAACCGACGGAGACGACGGACGTGGAGTTCAGTCCCTCGTAGGCATTCTCATGCCCGATCCGTACGGCCATTCCCGACTCGTTGGCCTCGCCGAGCAGCTTGAGGAGCACGACCTGCTCCTCCAGCGCCTCGAGCACCGGCCTGATCGTCAGGGGAAAATCATGTCCGAAGCGGGTGAGATTGGCGGTGCCGCCGATCATCAGCCGCTCTTCGGCTTCCTCGACCAGGGTTTCGAGGAGTGTCGTGAGCACGGTGGAGACCGTGCCGCGGTCCTCGGCCTCGAAGGATTCGGGGAGGTCCTGGACGAGCGGGGGCACGTCGGTGAAGCGCCGTCCGACGACCCGGCTGTTGAGCCGGGCCCGCAGGTCGGCGAGCGAGGCCTCGCCGAAGGGGCCGGGGCAGTCGACGAGCCGCTGCTCGACCCGTCCGGTGTCCGTGATCAGTACGAGCATCAGGCGCGCGGGAGCGAGCGAGAGCAGCTCCACGTGCCGGACGGTCGACCGGGTGAGGCTCGGGTACTGCACGACCGCGACCTGCCGGGTGAGCTGCGCGAGCAGCCGCACCGTGCGGCCGACGACGTCGTCGAGGTCGACCGCGCCGTCGAGGAAGTTCTGGATGGCCCGGCGCTCGGGCGTCGACAGCGGTTTGACCCCCGCCAGCTTGTCGACGAAGAGCCGGTAGCCCTTGTCGGTGGGGATCCGGCCGGCGCTGGTGTGGGGCTGGGCGATGTAGCCCTCGTCCTCCAGCACGGCCATGTCGTTGCGCACGGTCGCGGGCGAGACGCCGAGCCGGTGCCGCTCGGTGAGCGCCTTGGAGCCGACCGGCTCCTCCGTCCCGACGTAGTCCTGGACGATGGCGCGCAGCACTTCGAGTCTGCGTTCGCTGAGCATCGCGCACACCTCCAGCTGTGGTCCGTTGCCGTGTTCTGCCGTGTTCGTTGGCACTCTGTCCGTTCGAGTGCCAGAGATCCCCCGCTCAGTGTACGGCCGGGTGGTGAGACCCTGGCAAGGGAGGCCCGCCAGGGTAGCGTCGCGGCATGGACGTGCGTTGGGAAGAGGAAGGCTGGGAACGGCTGACCGGACGGGCCGGCCGGCGGCGGCTGCCGGTGTGGGACTGCACCGTGGGACTGGTGGTGGGCAACGAGTCGGTCCTCCTGATCGACCCCGGTTCCTGTCTCCGGGAGGGCGCGCAGGTGCGGGCGGAGGCGGAGCGGCTGGCGGGTCGGCGCGTGACCCATATCGCATTCACGCACGGCCATTTCGATCACGTGCTGGGCGGGGCCGCCTTCTCCGGGGCCGAGGTGTTCGGTGCGGTCGGGCTGGACGCGCTGCTGTCGACGGGCCGCGAGGAGCTGCGCGGGGACGCGGTGCGCCACGGCCTGGCGGAGGCGGAGGCGGCCGAGGCCGTGGACCTGCTGGTGGTGCCGAAGCACCTGGTGTCGGGCGAGTGGACGCTGGAACTGGGCGGGCTGCAGGTGCTGCTGGCCAATGTGGGGCCCGGGCACACCCGGCACGACCTGGCCGTCTTCGTGCCGGGCGAACGCGAGACGGTGTTCTGCGGGGACCTGGTCGAGGAGTCGGGCGAACCCTTGGCGGGTCCGGACGCGACGCCACGGCAGTGGCCGGCCGCCCTGGACCGGCTGCTCGCGCTCGGCGGCGACGACGACGCACTGTACGTGCCGGGTCACGGAGCGGTGGTCTCGGCGGACTTCGTCCGTGCGCAACGCGCCACACTGGCAGCCCGTTTCGGCGTGTCGGAGACATGACGCGGGCCGCTCTCCTACTGTCGGCCGGATGCGCGAGTACTCCCCCGACCTGACCCCGCAGTGGAAGCGCCCCCGGGCGGTGCCCGAGGTGGCGGCCGAACCCGATCTGGTGGTCGAGGTGGCGGGTACGGACTTCTGCGGCGCGGTGGTGGCCTGTGAGGCGGGCACGGTGACCCTGGAGGACCGCTTCGGCAAGCGGCGGGTGTTCCCGATGGAGCCGCGGGGCTTCCTGCTGGAGGGCGCGGTGGTCACCCTGGTCCGCCCGCCCCGGGTCCCGTCCGCGCCGGCCCGTACGGCCTCGGGCTCGATCGCCGTCCCGGGAGCCCGGGCCCGGGTGGCGCGGGCCGGGCGCATCTACGTGGAGGGCCGCCACGACGCGGAACTGGTCGAGAAGGTCTGGGGCGACGACCTGCGCGTCGAGGGCGTGGTGGTGGAGTACCTGGAGGGCATCGACGACCTGCAGGCCATCGTCGCCGACTTCGCCCCGGGCCCGGACGCCCGCCTGGGCGTCCTGGTGGACCACCTGGTGCCCGGCTCGAAGGAGTCCCGCATCGCGGCCTCGGTGACCTCGCCGGACGTCCTGGTCGTGGGCCACCCGTACGTCGACGTCTGGCAGGCCGTGAAGCCGTCCGCGCTGGGCCTCCCCGCGTGGCCGGTGGTCCCGCGCGGCCAGGACTGGAAGACGGGCATCTGCCGGGCCCTGGGCTGGCCGCAGAACACGGGCGCCGCCTGGCAGCACATCCTGTCCCGGGTGACGTCCTACAAGGACCTGGAGCCGACGCTGCTGGGCCGCGTGGAGGAACTGATCGACTTCGTCACGGCACCGGTTTGAGCTACGGCAGCGTGCCGAACTCCGCGGTGTCGAGCGTGACACGAGGACGTCCAGCGGGACCGGTTCACCGAACTTGCTGGTCCGCTCGGTCCGGTAGTCGGCTTCTTCTCCGGCGCCGAACGGTTCGGTGAGCACCACACACTTGGCCTGGAACGGTCGATGATCAAGTAGGTGGGGATGTCGCCCGCCGCGTAGATGGAGCGCTTCGTCACGTAGTCGCGCAGCTTGCTGGTCTTGGAGACGACCTCGACCACCATCGCCAGAGCTGGGGCGGGCACCAAACGGCCCGACTCGGGCGCTGCCTCGCTCGGCAGGACCACGAGGTCGGGCTGCGGTTCGGACGACTCCGCCGGAATGTCCACGTCCTGCGTCTGGAGCGGGTACCAGCGTCCCACGGGGATCTGCCGCTGGACGAACAGGACGATCAGGTTGCGGACCACGTCGGGCCCCGCCACCATCACGATTTCCCCTCTGAGGAGCTCAACCTTGACCCCCTCGGGAGCCTCGAAGCTCTCGAAGTACTCGGTCATCCGGCGATCGTCCACAGCGGTCATCTCCGTGCCCTCCACTTCTGCCGCCGGGTGTGCGACAGAAGGCTACGAACAGGCTCGGCCGCGCCTGCCCTCATCCGCAGCGATTCACTCCGTGGAGGGATCAGTCGACCAGGTCCCGGACCACCGCGTCGGCCAGCAGCCGGCCGCGCAGGGTCAGGACGGCCCGCCCGGCCTCGTACGGCGCGGGGGCCAGCAGCCCGTCCGCGAGGGCCTTGCGGGACGCCGCCAGCCCGGCCGGGGCGAGCAGGGACAGCGGGACCCCGTCCACGAGGCGCAGCTCCAGCAGGATCCGCTCGACCCGCCGGTCCTCCTCGGAGAGGAGCTCGCGTCCCGCGCCCGGAGACCGTCCCTCCGCCAGCGCGGCGGCATACGCTCCCGGGTGCTTGACGTTCCACCACCGGACCCCGCCCACGTGCGAGTGCGCGCCCGGTCCCGCGCCCCACCAGTCGGCTCCGCGCCAGTACAGCTCGTTGTGCAGGCAGCGCCCGGCCTCCGAGGTGGCCCAGTTCGACACCTCGTACCAGGAGTACCCGGCCCCGGCCATGACCTCGTCCGCGATCAGGTAGCGGTCGGCGTGCACGTCGTCGTCCGTCATCGGGACCTCGCCCCGGCGGATCCGGCGCGCCAGCTGCGTGCCCTCCTCGACGATGAGCGCGTACGCCGAGATGTGGTCGGGCCCGGCGCCGAGCGCGGCGGAGAGCGACGCCCGCCAGTCCTCGTCCGACTCCCCGGGCGTCCCGTAGATCAGGTCGAGGTTGACGTGGTCGAAGCCCGCGGCCCGTGCCTCGGCGACGCAGGCCTCCGGGCGGCCCGGGGTGTGGGTGCGGTCCAGCACCTTCAGGACGTGCTGCTTCGCGCTCTGCATGCCGAAGGAGATCCGGTTGAAGCCCCCGGCGCGCAGCTCGGCCAGGTACTCCGGGTTCACGGACTCCGGGTTGGCCTCGGTGGTGATCTCCGCGTCCTCGGCCAGGCCGAATTCCTCGCGGATCGCCGCGAGCATCCGTACGAGGTCCCCGGCCGGCAGCAGCGTGGGCGTACCGCCGCCCACGAACACGGTCCGTACGGCCCTCGGGTCGTCCCCGAGGACCTTCCGCGCGAGGCGGACCTCGTCGATCAGGGTGTCGGCGTAGTTCTCCCGGGAGGCGAGCACGCCTCCGGTGCCCCGCAGCTCGGTGGCCGTGTAGGTGTTGAAGTCGCAGTACCCGCAGCGCGTGGCGCAGTACGGGACGTGCAGGTAGAACCCGAGCGGCCGCTCCCCCGCGCCCACCAGGGCATGCGACGGCAGCGAGCCGTCTTCGGGCATGGGTTCACCGTCGGGCAGTGCGGAAGGCATACCCCCATCATCCCGCACCCCGCACATGGTCAGCCCCGCCCGGCACCCCACGCGTCCCCGCCCGGCACCACTCCAGCCCCGCCGGCGTTTGAGGCGCGGGGTCCGGGGCGGGGCCCCGGGAAGCGCACCCGCGGGGCAGCACGGACCGGCAGCCCCTCCCCCCGGGCCCGCCAGGGAGGCGGCGGGGTCCGCGGGGCGGTCCACCGCCCCGCCCCGCCAGGCCCGCGGCAGGCGCTACGCCTCGCGCGACCCCTCGTACATCTCCTCGATCAGGTGCTTGAACTCACGCTCGACCACCGGCCGCTTCAGCTTCAGGCTGGGCGTCAGGTCCCCGTGCTCGACGTCGAGGTCACGCGGCAGCAGCCGGAACTTCTTGATCGTCTGCCAGCGCTGGAGGCCCTCGTTCAGGGTCTGTACGTACGTCTCGATCAGGCGCTCGGTCTCCGGCGCGGCCAGGACCTGTCCGTACGTCTTGCCCTCCAGCCCGTTGTCGGCCGCCCAGGTGAGGATCGACGGCTCGTCGAGGGCGATCAGGGCCGAGCAGAAGTTCCGGTCCGCGCCGTGCACGACGATCGTCGACACGTACGGGCAGATCGCCTTGAACTGGCCCTCGATCTCCGCCGGGGCGACGTACTTGCCGCCCGAGGTCTTGATCAGGTCCTTCTTGCGGTCGGTGATGCGCAGGTAGCCGTCGGCCGACAGCTCGCCGATGTCGCCCGTGTGCAGCCAGCCGTCGGACTCCAGGACCTCGGCGGTCTTCTCCGGCTGCTGGTGGTAGCCCTGCATGATGCCGGGGCCGCGCAGCAGCACCTCGCCGTCGTCGGCGATGCGGACCTCGGTGCCGGGGAGCGGCTTGCCGACGGTGCCGGTGCGGTAGGCCTCGCCGGGGTTGACGAAGGAGGCCGCGCTGGACTCCGTCAGGCCGTAGCCCTCCAGGATGTGGATGCCCGCGCCGGAGAAGAAGTAGCCGATCTCGGGCGCCAGCGCGGAGGCGCCGGAGACGGCGGCGCGCAGGTTGCCGCCGAAGGCCTCGCGGAGCTTGGAGTAGACGAGCGCGTCGGCGATCTTGTGCTTGGTGGCGAGGCCGAAGGGGGCGCTCGCCTGCCCGGTGCGGCGGAAGTTGTCCTGCGTGACCTTGGCGTACTCGCGGGCGACGCCGACCGACCACTGGAAGATCTTGTACTTGGCGCCGCCGGCGGCGCGGGCCTTGGCGGCCACGCCATTGTAGACCTTCTCGAAGATGCGCGGAACGGCGGCCATGTAGGTGGGCTGCACGATCGGCAGGTTTTCGATGATCTTGTCGATCCGGCCGTCGACGGCCGTCACGTGCCCCGCCTCGATCTGTCCCGAGGTCAGCACCTTGCCGAACACGTGCGCCAGCGGCAGCCACAGGTACTGGACGTCCTCGCGGCCGATCAGACCGGTGGCGACCATGGCCTTGGCCATGTACGACCAGTTGTCGTGCGGCAGCCGCACGCCCTTGGGGCGGCCGGTGGTGCCGGAGGTGTAGATGAGGGTGGCGAGCTGGTCGGAGGTGATGGCCGAGACCCGCTCCTTCACCGCCTCGGGGTGCTTGGCGAGGTACTCCTTGCCGCGCGCCTCCAGTTCGGCGAGCGAGAGCACCCAGCCCTCGGGGTCACCGTCGACGGCGACCGCGTCCGCGGCGTCGAGGACCACGACGTGCTCCAGCTTCGGCAGGTCGGCACGCCGCTCGCGCGCCTTCGCCAGCTGCTTGGCGTCCTCGGCGATGAGCACCCGGCTCTCGGAGTCCGCGAGGATGAAGGCCGACTCGTCCGCGTTGGTGCTGGGGTAGACGGTGGTGACCGCGCCGCCCGCGCACATCACTCCGAGGTCGGAGAGGATCCACTCGACCCGGGTGTTGGAGGCGAGCGCGACGCGCTCCTCGGTCTGCAGGCCGAGGGCGATCAGCCCGGCGGCGATGGCGAAGACCCGCTCGGCCGCCTGGCCCCAGCTGAGCGACTTCCAGTCGTCGGCGCCCTGGCCGTCGGACGCGGGCACCGGGAACCGGTACGCCTCCGCGTTCGGCGTCGCTGCGACGCGCTCAAGGAAGAGCACCGCCACGGTGGGCGGGCGGTTCTCGAGATAGGTCTGTGTGTCGCTCACGACATCCTCCGGACCGATCCACGCGGCAGTGCGTGGGCGTGGGGCGCTTGGGGGCGCTGGGGACTGGCGGGTTTGAGACGTACCAGCTAGTGACTGGCGAGTAACCATCGAGCAGTGATCAGACTAAAGCCCGTCCGGCGCCTGCGTAAGGGCCCGCGAGCGGCCGGTTCATAACGAAACAGGCCCCCGCGCCGGAGCGTGGGGGCCTGATTCCGTCGGGTGGCGGCGGCGGCGCTACTTCTTCTTGCCGCCGGACTCGTCGCTGGACAGGACGGCGATGAAGGCCTCCTGCGGGACCTCCACGGAGCCGACCATCTTCATCCGCTTCTTGCCTTCCTTCTGCTTCTCCAGCAGCTTCCGCTTACGGGAGATGTCACCGCCGTAGCACTTGGCGAGGACGTCCTTGCGGATGGCGCGGATGGTCTCGCGGGCGATGACGCGGGAGCCGATGGCGGCCTGGATCGGCACCTCGAAGGCCTGCCGCGGGATGAGCTCGCGCAGCTTGGCGACCAGGCGCACGCCGTAGGCGTAGGCGGCGTCCTTGTGCGTGACGGCGGAGAAGGCGTCGACCTTGTCGCCGTGCAGCAGGATGTCGACCTTGACCAGGCTGCCGGACTGCTCGCCCGTGGGCTCGTAGTCGAGGGAGGCGTAGCCGCGCGTCTTGGACTTCAGCTGGTCGAAGAAGTCGAAGACGATCTCCGCGAGCGGGAGGGTGTAGCGGATCTCGACGCGGTCCTCGGAGAGGTAGTCCATGCCGAGGAGGGTGCCGCGGCGCTGCTGGCACAGCTCCATGATCGCGCCGATGAACTCGGTGGGCGCGAGCACGGTGGCCCGGACGACCGGCTCGAACACGTCCGAGATCTTGCCCTCGGGGAACTCGCTCGGGTTGGTGACGGTGACTTCCTTGCCGTCCTCCATGACCACCCGGTAGACCACGTTGGGCGCGGTGGCGATCAGGTCGAGGCCGAACTCGCGCTCCAGGCGCTCGCGGACCACGTCCAGGTGGAGCAGGCCGAGGAAGCCGACGCGGAAGCCGAAGCCGAGCGCCGCCGAGGTCTCCGGCTCGTAGACGAGCGCGGCGTCGTTGAGCTGGAGCTTGTCGAGGGCCTCGCGCAGGTCCGGGTAGTCCGAGCCGTCGAGCGGGTACAGGCCCGAGAAGACCATCGGCCGCGGGTCCTTGTAGCCGCCCAGCGCTTCGGTGGCGCCGTTGTGCAGGCTGGTGATGGTGTCACCGACCTTGGACTGACGGACGTCCTTCACGCCGGTGATGATGTAGCCCACCTCGCCGACGCCGATGCCGTCGGAGGGGGTCATCTCCGGCGAGGAGACGCCGATCTCCAGCAGCTCGTGGGTGGCGCCGGTGGACATCATCCGGATGCGCTCGCGCTTGTTCAGCTGCCCGTCGACGACACGGACGTACGTCACGACACCGCGGTACGAGTCGTAGACCGAGTCGAAGATCATCGCGCGGGCCGGGGCGTCCTTGACGCCGACCGGGGCCGGGACGGTGGCGACGACCTTGTCGAGCAGCGCCTCGACGCCGAAACCGGTCTTCGCCGAGACGCGCAGCACGTCCTCCGGCTGGCAGCCGATCAGGTTCGCGAGCTCCTCGGCGAACTTCTCCGGCTGGGCCGCCGGCAGGTCGATCTTGTTCAGGACGGGGACGATCGCGAGGTCGTTCTCCATCGCCAGGTACAGGTTGGCGAGGGTCTGGGCCTCGATGCCCTGGGCGGCGTCCACCAGGAGGACGGTGCCCTCGCACGCGGCGAGGGAGCGCGAGACCTCGTAGGTGAAGTCGACGTGCCCGGGGGTGTCGATCATGTTGAGGATGTGGGTGTTGCCCTGGCCCTCGCCCGTGGTCGGCGCCCAGGGCAGCCGGACCGCCTGGGACTTGATCGTGATGCCGCGCTCACGCTCGATGTCCATGCGGTCGAGGTACTGGGCGCGCATCTGCCGCTGGTCGACCACACCGGTGATCTGGAGCATCCGGTCGGCAAGCGTCGACTTGCCGTGGTCGATGTGCGCGATGATGCAGAAATTGCGGATCAGAGCCGAGTCGGTACGGCTCGGCTCGGGCACGTGGCTGGGGATCGCGGGCACGCAGTGTCCTGATTCTCGGTCGCAGTCGGAACATCGGAACGAAGTCTGAGTCCTCCCATGGTCCCATGGATGGGGCAGTGCGCTCGGTTTGGGCCGCCCGGAGCGTGCCTGGTAGCCTGGGCAGCTGTGTCTCGTATGCCCTCTCAGCTGTCGAGGCACAATCCGAAGAACAAAACTCTGAACCTGAAAAGGCTCTTTCGTGGCGAACATCAAGTCCCAGATCAAGCGGAACAAGACCAACGAGAAGGCGCGCCTGCGCAACAAGGCCGTCAAGTCGTCGCTCAAGACCGCGATCCGCAAGGCCCGCGAGGCCGTCGTCGCCGGTGACGTCGAGAAGGCCACCGTGGCTTCTCGCGCCGCCGCGCGTGCGCTCGACAAGGCTGTCTCGAAGGGTGTCATCCACAAGAACGCCGCCGCCAACAAGAAGTCGGCGCTGGCCATCAAGGTTGGCTCCCTCCAGGGCTGAGCTCTCGATGTGAATCGCCGGTAAGGACCCAGCGGGCCCTCTCTTCCGCTCCTTCACCGGCACACCGCGCCGCACGCGGCCTGCGTTCGCCACGCGGGTGCGGCGCACCAATGCAGTGACCGAAGGCCCCGGCCTCCACCCTTCCCCAGGGTGGTGGCCGGGGCCTTCGCGTTACCCGCGGACGGCGGCGAGGACGGTCGAGGTCAGCACCTCGGGGGCGTCGGCCGGGTCCATCCGGCCGGCCTGCACCTCGGCGGCGGCCGCGTGGACCAGGCTGTAGACGACGGTGACCGGCCAGTCGGCGCGTCCGGTGGTGAAGGCTGCCTGGCCGGCGGATTCCCCGTGCCAGGCCGACCCTGAGGCGGCTGCCCCACGCGTCGGCGGCCGGCCGGCCCTATCCACGGGCCCGCCGGGACCCGAGGAGGAAGAGGGCCTAGCGACGCTGCGGGCGGGCCGCGCGGGCCACCGCCACGACCGCCTTCTCCAGGGCGTACTCGGGGTCGTCGCCGCCGCCCTTGACCCCCGCGTCGGCGGCGGCCACGGCGCGCAGCGCGTCCGCGACGCCGTCCGCCGACCAGCCCCGCATCTGCTGGCGGACCCGGTCGATCTTCCACGGCGGCATGCCCAGGTCCCGGGCGAGGTCGCCGGGGCGGGCCCCGCGCGGGGCGGAGGCCAGCTTGCCGATGGCGCGGACGGCCTGGGCCAGGGCGCTGGTGATGAGGACCGGCGCCACCCCGGTGGACAGGGACCAGCGCAGGGCCTCCAGGGCCTCGGCTGCACGCCCCTCGACCGCCTTGTCGGCGACCGTGAAGCTGGAGGCCTCGGCCCGGCCCGTGTAGTAGCGGCCGACCACGGCCTCGTCGATGGTGCCCTCGACGTCCGCGCACAGCTGCGCCGCCGCGCTCGCCAGCTCCCGCAGGTCGCTGCCGATCGCGTCGACCAGGTTCTGGCAGGCTTCCGGGGTGGCCGCGCGGCCCAGCGCGCGGAATTCGCCCCGCACGAACGAGAGCCGGTCCGCGGCCTTCGTCATCTTCGGGCAGGCGATCTCCCGGGCGCCGGCCTTTCGCGCCGCGTCGAGCAGACCCTTGCCCTTGGCTCCGCCCGCGTGCAGGAGGACCAGGATGATCTCCTCGTAGGGCGCGTCGAGGTAGGCCTTGACCTCCTTGACGGAGTCCGCGGACAGGTCCTGCGCATTGCGTACGACCAGCACCTTGCGCTCGGAGAACAGCGAGGGGCTCGTCAGCTCGGCCAGCGTGCCGGGCTGGAGCTGCTCGGACGCGAGGTCGCGGACGTCCGTGTCGGCGTCGGCGGCACGGGCGGCCGCCACCACCTCCCGTACGGCACGGTCGAGCAGCAGCTCCTCCTGCCCCACCGCGAGGGTGAGCGGGGCAAGCGGATCGTCTGTGGGGTTCTTCCTGGTGGCCATCGCCTCCAGCATCCCACGCCGCACTGACAGTCCCCCGCCCCGCGGCCCCCCTCAGCGGATCCCTGAGAATGGTCGCGTGAACGTGCGACATGTACTCGTCCTGCCCGACCGCGACGCCGCCGAGGAGGTGGCGCAAGAAGCCGTCGACCGCTTCGACCTCCCGGAGGAACCGCAGTTGGTCCGCGACGCGCTGGCCGGTGAGGACGACGCCGAGGACGCCCAGTGGCTGGTGGTCGTCGAGGATCCGCAGGAACGTCTCGACACCACCACGCTGGACGAACTCGCCGCCGAGTACGAAGGCTGGCTGGAAGCCCCGTAGAGGAGCGTCCGGGATCAGGCCTTGTGCACGATCTGGACGTCCAGCGTCACGTCCACGCTCGGACCGATCGCCGCGATCCCCTGCGCCAGCACCGACTGCCAGTTCAGGGCGAAGTCCTCGCGGTGCAGTTCGGTGGTGGCCCGGCAGGCGGCCCTCGGCTCGCCCTCCAGACCCGTGCCGAGACCCAGGTACTGGGTGTCCAGGGTCACGGACCGGCCGACCCCGTGGAGGGTCAGGGCGCCGGCCACGGTCCAGCGGCTGCCGCTGCGGTGGATGAACCGCTCGCTGTAGAACTCCACCGTGGGGTGCCGGACCGCGTCGATGTGCCGCGCGGTGAAGGCGATCGACGAGTGCGTCGGATCGAGCTCCCAGTGACCGGGCTGCGGCAGCAGCGGCGGCTCCACCGCGTCGAGGATGATCTCCCCGGTGCCCGGCTGCGCCGGGTCCCCCACGAGCGTCGCGCCATGGAACGGCGCGTACCCCTCGGCGGTGACGGACAGCCGGTACTCCCCTTCCGGCACGGCCGCCGTGAAACCGCCGTACGGGTCGGTCTCCCCGCTGACGATCCGGCGCCCGATCGGGTCGGTCACCTCGAACGTGGCCTGCCGGACCGGCTGGTGGACCGTGTCGAGAACCCGGCAGCTGAGCAGACGCGCCGTCGGCGGCAGCGTCAGTGTCGCGGATGTGTGTGGGCTGGAACTCCCGGCCGACTCCATCCCCCGTCGGCGACCGAACATGACTGATGCACCCCCGTGCTGTGTGGACTTGGACCGTTCTGGCGAAGACGCATTCGATCATGCTGTCGGGTTGTGGGCAAACAGAGCGGTCGCGCCCGGTATGACCACGCCGGTTCCGGCGCCGGCCGGCCGGAAACGCACGCATCCGAACACCGGTTCCGCTGACGGCGATAGAGCCATCGGTGTCGGTGCGCAGCACCGTCGCCCCCACCGCCCGCAGGCGTGCGAGCGTACCCGGCGCCGGGTGCCCGTAGCGGTTTTTTGTGCCGACGGGAACAATCGCGAGCCTCGGCCGGACTCGTGTGGTCAGTCCGGGGTCCTGGTGCGCGGAGCCGTGGTGGGCGACCTTGAGGACGTCCACCGGGCCGAGCTGCGGATGCTCCCTCAGGAGTGCCTGCTGTGCGGGTGGTTCGAGGTCGCCGAGCAGGAGCAGGGTCAGGCCGGCCACGCGTACCAGCAGGGCGACGCTCGCGTCGTTGGGCCCGTCGGGTGGCGGTCCGGCCGCGGGCGGCCAGAGCACCTGCCACTCCAGCGGGCCGGCCCGGCGCCGCTCCCCCTGGGCCGCCCGTACGACGGGCACACCGGCGGCCGCCGCGGTCCGGCGGACGAACTCGGCCTGCGCCGAGGGCTCTTCCAGCGTGGTGGCCTGAATCACACCCACGGACCGGCCGTTCAGCACCCCGGCCAGCCCTCCGACGTGGTCGGCGTGAAAGTGCGTCAGCAGCAGCATCGGCACCCGGTGCACGCCCAGCGCGCGCAGGCAGCGGTCCACCGGGCCGGGCTCCGGTCCGGCGTCCACCACCAGGGCCTCGCCCGGGCCGACCGAGAGGACGGCGGCGTCCCCCTGCCCCACGGCGCACTGGACGTAGCTCCAGTCGGGCGGCGGCCAGCCGGTGAGCGTACGGGTGAGCTGCGGCGGCCGCAGCACGGTGAGGAGCAGCAGCACCGCCAGCGCGGGGCAGAGCCACCGCCACCACCCCCGCCCGGTCCTTCCCCCCACGGTCACCACGGCCACGGTGACCAGCACGGCCGCGGCCAGCAGCAGGCCGCCGGCGAGCCCGCCCGGCCACGGCAGCTCCGCCCCCGGCACCCGCGCCCCGGTCCGGGCCACGGCCGCGATCCACCCGGCCGGCACCCCCGCGCACCAGGCGAGCGCCTGCGCGGCGGGCATCCACAGCGGGGCCGCGGCGAGGGAGGCGAAGCCGAGGACCGTGGCCGGACCAGCCGCGAGCTCGGCCAGCAGGTTGCACGGCACCGCCACCAGGCTGACCCGGGCCGCGAGCACGGCCACCACCGGCGCGCACACCGCCTGGGCGGCCGCGGCTGCCCCGAGCGCCTCGGCGAGCCGCGGGCCCATCCCGCGCCGCCGCAGGGCTTCGCTCCACCGGGGAGCGAGGGTGAGCAGCGCCCCGGTGGCCAGCACGGAGAGCAGGAAGCCGTAGCTGCGGGCCAGCCACGGGTCGTAGAGCACGAGCAGCAGCACGGCCGCGCCCAGGGCCGGGATCAGGGACCTGCGCCGACCGGTGGCGATGGCCAGCAGGGTCACCGCCCCGCAGGCGGCGGCCCGCAACACGCTGGGCTCCGGCCGGCACACCACCACGAACGCCAGCGTCAGGGCCGCCCCGCACAGGGCCGTCACCCGCAGCGAGAGCCCGAGCCGGGGCGCCAGCCCGCGCCGCTCGGCCTGCTGCGCGCGGGCCGGCGGCCCGATGAGCAGGAACAGCACCACGGTCAGGTTGGACCCGGAGACGGCGAGCAGGTGCAGCAGGTCGGTGGCCCGGAAGGCCTCGTACAGGTCGGGCGGCACCCGGGAGGTGTCCCCGACGACCAGCCCCGGCAGCAGGGCCCTGGCATCCGGCGCGAGCCCCTCGGTGGCCTCGCGCAGCCCGGCCCGCAGCCGCCCCGCGATCCGCTGCGCGGTGTCCGGGCCGCCGGTGACCCGGGGCGGGGTGTCGGCGGCGGGCCGGAGCAGCGCCACGGCCCGCTCCCCGTCCCGCGCCGGAGCCAGCCGGGCGACCACCGCCACCCGGGTGGACGGCTGCAGCCGGGCCCATCCCGCATGCCCGGCCAGCACCCGCACCGGGGTCTCGACCCGGGTGCCCGTCCCGTCGGGCCCGGTCACCCGGGTCACCACCGCGTCCAGCACCACCACCGGCGGCCCGTTCCCGCCGCGGGCGGTCCTCGGGTCGGAACCGACGGTGAGCTCGGCGAGGACGCGGGCGTGCTCCCGCGCGAGCCCTGCCACCGGTCCGGCCCGCGCCTCGGCCCGCTGGAGCCCCGCCACCCCGGCCCCGGCGGCCGCGCAGAGCAGGGCCGCGGCCAGGGCCGGCGCGACCCTCCACAGCGAGCCGGGGCGCCGGTACCCGGCCAGGACCAACAGGCCCGCTCCGACCACCCCCAGCCCCACCCCGAGGGCGGTCCGGCCCGCGGGCGCGTCCAGGGCGAGGGCGGCCGCCGCCCAGGCGGCCACGGCCGGCACCGCGAGGCGCAGATCCACCGGGCCCGTCTCCACGGGCCGCAGATCCACCGGGCCCGTCTCCACGGGGCGGTTCACGGCCGCACCCGCGTGCGCAGGTCGGCGAAGCGCCGCTCCCCGATGCCGTCGACCTGGCGCAGCTCCTCCACGGACCGGAAGCCGCCGCGGGCGGTGCGGAAGTCGACGATGTGCTGGGCCAGCACCGGCCCGACCCCCGGCAGACCGTCCAGCTGCGCGACCGTGGCCGAGCCCAGACTGAGCGGGCCCGGACCCGGACCCGGACCCGGACCGGCGCCGGCGACGGCCCCGCCCGGCGGCGGCTGTGCCGGGACGCCCACCAGCACCTGCTCGCCGTCCACGAGCACCCGGGCCCGGTTCAGCCCGGTGGTGTCGACGCCCGGACGCACTCCCCCGGCGGCGGCCAGCGCGTCCTCCACCCGGGAACCGGCGGGCAGCCGGCGCACCCCGGGATCCCTGACCTTGCCGCTGACGTCCACGACGATCCGCGCGCCGCCACCGGCGCCACCGCCCCCGGCCGACGCGGCAGCCGGCCCCGGTGCCGCCGTGGCCGCCGCCGGAACCACCCCAGGGGCGACCACCTCCGGAACGGTCACCGCCCGCGGCCGGGCCGACCAGTACTGCTGCCCGGCGAAGCCGACGGCGGCGACCAGCACCACCGCGACGGCGGCCACCGTGCGCGGCTCCACCCCGCACCGGGCCTGCAGCCACAGCGGCAGCCGCTCCCGCACGGCCAGCCTCCGCGCGGCCCCGGCGGACAGCCCGGCCGTCCCGAGCCCGGCCGTCCCGAGCCCGGCCGCCTCGTCGGGCAGGCTCCCGGGATCCGCCCCCGGACCGGTCCCGGAATCGGCCCCCGGACCGATCCCGGAATCCGTCCCGCGACCCGCCTCGGCCGGCGGCGCCTGCGGGGGACCGCTGCCGCCGAGCAGGGCTTCGGCCCGCCGGCGCACCGCGCCGGGCTCCGGAGGGGGAACCCGGTGCACCGGACGCCCGCGACGGCCACGGCGGTGACGGAGCCGACCGCCCGCGAACCGGCCGTCGGAGAATCGGCCGTCGGAGAGACGGCCATCTGCGAAACGACTGTCGGGGGGACGACCGTCGGAGGGACGGGGGCGGCCCGGACCACTGGTGGAGCCGCCCGACGGATGCGAAGTACGCGTTCGAAGAGTCATGCCACGACGGTAGGGGCCCGCCCCGACCCCCGTTCGGAGCCTTCAATTCCGGTGGACAACAAGCCCGTTGTGGATAACCCGGCCACTCGTTCCGGTGATCAGCGGGGGGAGACGACCGCCGCCAGCAGACCCGGACCGGTGTGCGCGCCGATCACCGCACCGACCTCGCTGACGTGCAGCTCGACCAGTCCGGGGATGCGCTCGCGCAGCCGCTGGGCGAGCTTGTCGGCCCGCTCCGGAGCCGCCAGGTGGTGCACCGCCACGTCGACGGCCGCGGACCCGGCGCGCTCGACGGCCAGCTCCTCCAGGCGCGCGATGGCCTTGGAGGCCGTACGCACCTTCTCCAGCGGCTCGATCCGGCCGCCCTCCAGCGTCAGCAGGGGCTTCACCGCCAGGGCCGAGCCGAGGAGGGCCTGCGCGGCCCCGATCCGGCCGCCGCGGCGCAGATAGTCGAGGGTGTCGACGTAGAAGTACGCGGACATGTCCGCCGCCCGCTTCTCGGCGGCCGCCACGGCCTCGTCCACGGAACCGCCACCCTCGGCCACCTCCGCGGCGGCCAGCGCGCAGAAGCCCAGCGCCATCGCGATCATGCCGGTGTCCACGACGCGCACCGGCACGGGCGCGGTCTTCGCGGCGAGCACGGCGGCGTCGTAGGTGCCGGAGAGCTCGGCGGACAGGTGCAGGCTGACGATGCCGGTCGCCCCGGCGTCCGCGGCCGCCCGGTAGGCCCGGACGAACTCTTCCGGGCTGGGGCGCGAGGTGGTCACCGACCGGCGCTTCTGCAGGGCCACGGCGAGACTGCGCGCCGAGATCTCGGTGCCCTCCTCGAGCGCCTCGCCGCCGAGCACCACGGTCAGCGGGACGGAGGTGATTCCGTGCCGCGCCATGGCCGGTTGGGGCAGGTAGGCCGTGGAATCGGTGACGATGGCGACATGGCGGGACATGAGGCGGAGGTTACCGCCAGTGGAGGCGTGACGGCAGCCTGGGCCCCTCGCCGGGGCCGGCGGTCGGCCCTGCGGGACTCCCCGATACCGCGGCTGCGCCCCCGAACCCGCGCCTCAATCTCCCCGGACTCCGTCCGGGGGGGGACCCCCGGCGACGCTGAGGGACTCAGGTCGTGCTCTCCGGGCGGCGCGTCTTCTGCCAGGGGTACTCGGGCGCCGGCGCGGCCGGGTTCAGCGCCGCCTTCCGCGGCTGCTCACGCGGCTGCTCACGCGAGTGCTCACGCTGCTGCGCCTGCGGTGCCTGCTGCGTGTTCTGCGTCTGCTGCGTGTGCTGTGCCCGCTGCGTGTGCTGTGTCTGCTGCGCCGCGTCCCACTCCGCGGCCGCCGCCGCCAGGTGGTCCACCGACTCCGGCGACCAGTCCCGCAGCGCGCCGGACTCCATCTCGATCTGCGCCGACAATGCGGACAGGTCGTCCTCCGCGAAGCGGCTGGCGCGGTCCCGCGCGGCCCAGCGCAGCGAGTCCGAGGCCTGCGTGATCTTGGCCGTCCGCTCCCGCAGGTCGGGCAGGCGCTCCGCGATCCGCTTGCGGTCCGGGTCCTGCTCCAGCCGCTTCAGCTCGCCGTCCAGCTCGTGCCCGTGCGCGCTGAGCTGCTCGAACAGGGCGATCGACTCCCGCAGTGAGGCGTCCAGCCGGACCCCCTCGTGCAGTGCCTGCTGCGTGGAGCGCATCGACGTCCGCAGGTCCAGCCGCAGCTGCGCCAGCGCACCCGTGACCCCGACCTGGCCGAAGCTCTTGGCCCGCAGGGTGGTGTCCTCCACCGTCCGCCGGGCCTGGGTGATCGTCCGGTCCACTCCGCGCTTGGTCGCCTGCACCACCTTGACGGTCGCGTACACGCCCAACCCAAGGAAGGTGAAAAGCACCATCAGCGCGAAGATGATCAACGCGGCCTCCATGAGTGTCCCTTCCCCAGTCCCCGCGGTTTCTGCCGTTCCCTCAACCGTAAACGCCACGGGCAGGCTGGGGGTTCCATTCGAACCCCCAACCTGCCCGTACGGGATCTCCCCCATGGAGGGGTGCCCCATCCGACCAAGGTCAGATGACGATGTTCACCAGCTTCGGCGCGCGCACGATCACCTTGCGGATCTCCGCACCGCCCAGCGCCGCCACGACGCCCTCATCGGTCACGGCCAGCTGCTCCAGCTCCGCCTCCGAGATCGTCGGCGACACCTCCAGCCGGGCCTTGACCTTGCCCTTGACCTGCACCACGCACGTCACGCTCTCGTCCACGACGTACGCCGGGTCCGCGACCGGGAAGTCCTGGTGGACCACCGATTCCCCGTGGCCCAGGCGGCTCCACAGCTCCTCGGCGATGTGCGGGGCCAGCGGGGCGATCAGCAGCACCAGCCGCTCGGCGACCGAGCGCTCCAGCGGCCGGCCCGCCTTCGTCAGGGCGTTGTTCAGCTCGGTGATCTTCGCGATGGCGGTGTTGAAGCGCAGTCCCGCCATGTCCGCGCCGGCCCCGTCGATCGCCTTGTGCAGCGCGCGCAGGGTGTCCTCGCCCGGCTCCCCGTCGACGACGGTGACCCGGCCGGTCTCCTCGTCGACGATGTTGCGCCACAGACGCTGCAGCAGGCGGTACTGGCCGACCACGGCACGGGTGTCCCACGGACGCGAGACGTCCAGCGGCCCCATCGCCATCTCGTACAGGCGCAGGGTGTCCGCGCCGTACTCCTCGCAGATCTCGTCGGGCGTGACGGCGTTCTTCAGGGACTTGCCCATCTTGCCGTGCTCGCGCTTGACCTGCTTGCCCTCGTAGAAGTAGCCGCCGTCGCGCTCCTCCACCTCGGCCGCCGGGACGTACACACCGCGCTCGTCGGTGTAGGCGTACGCCTGGATCATGCCCTGGTTGAACAGCTTGTGGAACGGCTCCGCCGACGAGACGTGACCCAGGTCGAACAGCACCTTGGACCAGAAGCGCGCGTACAGCAGGTGCAGCACCGCGTGCTCGGCGCCGCCGACGTACAGGTCGACACCGCCGTGCGGCGCGCCCTCGCGCGGGCCCATCCAGTACTGCTCGATCTCCGGGTCCACCAGGGCCGACGCGTTGTTCGGGTCCAGGTAGCGCAGCTCGTACCAGCAGGAACCGGCCCAGTTGGGCATGGTGTTGGTCTCGCGGCGGAAGGAGCGCACGCCGCGGCCGTCGCCCAGGTCCAGCTCGACGTTGACCCACTCCCCGTTGCGCGACAGCGGGGTCTCCGGCTTCGAGGTCGCGTCGTCCGGCTCGAAGGTGCGCGGCGAGTAGTCCTCGACCTCCGGCAGCTCCAGCGGCAGCATCGACTCGGGCAGCGGGTGCGCGACGCCGTCCTCGTCGTAGACGATCGGGAAGGGCTCGCCCCAGTAGCGCTGCCGGCTGAACAGCCAGTCGCGCAGGCGGAAGTTGACGGTGCCCTCGCCGATGCCGCGCTCGGTCAGCCAGTCGGTGATCGCGGCCTTGGCCTCGACGACGCCCAGGCCGTCCAGCGAGATGCCCTCGCCCGTCGAGTTGACCAGCTTCGCGTCGTACGCGACGAAGGCGTCGTCCCACTCGGCCGGGTCGATGTCGCGCCCGTCGGTCGGCTCGACCACGCAGCGGACGGGCAGCTCGAAGGCGCGGGCGAACTCGAAGTCGCGGGCGTCGTGCGCCGGGACCGCCATGATCGCGCCGGTGCCGTAGCCCATCAGCACGTAGTCGGCGATGAAGACCGGGACCTTCTGGCCGCTGACCGGGTTGACCGCGTACTCGCCGGTGAAGACACCGGTCTTGTCCTTGGCCTCGGCCTGCCGCTCGACGTCCGACTTGGCCGCGGCCTGCTTGCGGTACGCGGCGACGGCCTCGGCCGGCGTCGCGTGTCCGCCGGTCCACAGCTGGTGCGTGCCCTCGGGCCAGGCGGCCGGGACGAACTTCTCGACCAGCGGGTGCTCGGGCGCCAGCACCATGTAGGTGGCGCCGAACAGGGTGTCCGGACGGGTGGTGAAGACGGTGATGGCTTCGTCGCCCAGCGCGAAGTCGACGCGGGCGCCCTCGCTGCGGCCGATCCAGTTGCGCTGCTGCAGCTTGATGGCCTCGGGCCAGTCCAGCGCGTCCAGGTCGTCCAGCAGCCGGTCCGCGTACGCGGTGATCCGCATGTTCCACTGACTCAGCCGGGACTTGAAGACCGGGAAGTTGCCGCGCTCGGACCGGCCGTCCGCGGTGACCTCCTCGTTGGCCAGTACCGTGCCCAGCCCGGGGCACCAGTTCACCGGCGCGTCCGAGGAGTACGCCAGCCGGTACCCGTTCAGTACGTCGGCCCGCTCGCCCGCGGTCAGCTCGGCCCAGGCACGGCCCCCGGGAACCTCACGGGAGCCGTCCTCGAAGGCGGCGACCAGCTCGGTGATCGGCCTGGCCTTGCCCGCGTCGGCGTCGTACCAGGAGTTGTAGATCTGCAGGAAGATCCACTGGGTCCACTTGTAGTAGTCCGGGTCGATCGTCGCGAAGGACCGGCGCTTGTCGTGGCCCAGGCCCAGACGGCGCAGCTGGACCTTCATGTTCTCGATGTTCGCCTCGGTCGAGACCCGCGGGTGCGTGCCGGTCTGCACGGCGTACTGCTCGGCCGGCAGGCCGAAGGCGTCGAAGCCCAGGGTGTGCAGGACGTTGTGGCCGGTCATCCGCTGGTGGCGGGCGAAGACGTCGGTGGCGATGTACCCGAGCGGGTGGCCGACGTGCAGGCCCGCACCGGACGGGTACGGGAACATGTCCATGATGAACTTCTTGGGCCGTGCGACCACCGCGGGGTCCCCTGCCAGGTCACCGGTCGGGTTCGGGGCCTCGTACGTGCCCTGCGCGTCCCATACGTCCTGCCAGCGTGCCTCGATGTCGGCGGCCATGGCAGCCGTGTAGCGGTGCGCCTCGGCCGCCTCGGGGGCCGGGGTGTTCGTCTCGCTCATGATTTCTGAAGCTCCATCGATCGTCTTCGCCGTCTCTGCCTGCCCAAACGAAAAAACCCCTCGCACAGGAGGGGACGCCGCGCCGATGCCGACCTCACGAAGGTCGGCGCTGATCAGCGCGGCTCGGTAAGCAGAAGGCGTACGGCACGCATGGCGTCAGGGTACCGCAGCACCCGTGGCGCCCGCTCGGACGACCGCACAACGAGAAGCGGGGGGGGGGGGGGGGGGGGGGGGGTGGGGTGTGGGGGGGGGGGGGGGGGGGGGGGGGGGTGGGGGTTTTGTTGTCCTCTGGTGGGGTGCCTCGCCGACGCGA
>NZ_JBVHWW010000027.1:52957-123330 GCF_055563995.1 Streptomyces sp. NPDC029164
GCCCAGAACCCCCCGGGCCCCCCGTGTGGCCAACACAACAGCAAGAGCTGACCCACCCGATCCGGGTGGCCCGCTTCTTCACTGTGGAGCTAAGGAGAATTGAACTCCTGACCTCCTGCATGCCATGCAGGCGCTCTACCAACTGAGCTATAGCCCCTTGTTCTGCCGGCCGCCTCGGTTTCCCTTGCCGGTTCCCCTTGGCGACGTCCCAAACATTACACGGTCATGGCCCCGGTCCAAAAATCGGTTTCCACCGACCGCGGGCCATGTCCGATTTGATCCAACTTGTCACGCTCTCGCAAACTGATAGAAGCGCTTGAGCGTGCAGTGCTCGTCGAGCAGCCGGCCGTAGATCGGCTCCCCTTCCAGCTCACGGTACGTCTCGATCGGGTCGCCTTTTATGATCAGCGCCCGCGCGCATTCCTCGCACCAGTACTGGTAGTCGGGGTTGACCGGGTCCATGTCCCGCACGATCGGCGTGCCGTTGTTGCACCAGTCGCACCGGCGCCGGTGTGCACCCATCCGTCAGCGACTCCCTCCCGCGTCGGGCCGTCGTCTCCCCCTCCGGCGGTCCCGATTCTGCCATGCCGGTGCGGGCCAGGTCAGCAAACGCAAAGGGTACAAAAACAAGGATCCCGCCCCCTATTGGGGACGGGATCCTGATTGTGGAGCTAAGGAGAATTGAACTCCTGACCTCCTGCATGCCATGCAGGCGCTCTACCAACTGAGCTATAGCCCCGCTCTCCGCCGCGCTCCCCCCGTCTCCGGTGTTCCGCGCTGCGAACAAGAAGAACTCTAGCCTGTGACCAGCCGGAAAGTGAAATCCGGGTGGCAGCCCCCGCTAGGAGCGGCAACGAGCGGCAGGAAGCAGCTCAGTCGTCGTCGCCGAGCACCGGTTCCGGCAGGGTGCCGGCGTTGTGCTCCAACAGGCGCCAGCCGCGCGCGCCCTCGCCGAGGACGGACCAGCAGCAGTTGGAGAGCCCGCCCAGGCCCTCCCAGTCGTACGCGTTCAGGCCCAGGAGGCGCCCGATCGTCGTACGGATGGTGCCGCCGTGGCTGACCACGACGAGGGTGCCGCCCTGCGGCAGCCTGTCGGCGTGCGCCAGCACCACCGGTGCGGCGCGGTCGGCGACCTCGGTCTCCAGCTCACCGCCGCCGCGGCGGACCGGTTCGCCGCGCTTCCACGCCGCGTACTGCTCGCCGTACTTCTCGATGATCTCGTCGTGCGTGAGGCCCTGCCACTCACCGGCGTACGTCTCGCGCAGCGCCGCGTCGTGTTCCACGGGCAGCCCGGTGACGGAGGCCAGTTCGGCCGCGGTGGCGGAGGCGCGCCGCAGGTCGGACGCCACGATGGCAGCCGGCTTCAGCGAGGCGAGCAGCCGCGCGGAGCGGCGCGCCTGCGCCACCCCCGCCTCGGTCAGCTCGATGTCCGTGGAGCCCTGGAAGCGCCGCTCCAGGTTCCAACCGGTCTGGCCGTGCCGCCAGAGGACGATCTTGCGTCCGGACTTGCCCGAGGTGCTCGCGCTCAGAACAGATCACCGTCCAGTTCGTCGTCGCCCGCCGCCTCGCGCAGCTTGGCGTGCTCCTCGGCCTTGCCGATGGTGAGCTTGGCGTCCTCGGGAAGCTCGATCTCGGGGCAGTCCTTCCACAGGCGCTCCAGCGCGTAGAAGACCCGCTCCTCGCTGTGCTGGACGTGGACGACGATGTCGACGTAGTCGAGCAGGATCCAGCGGGCGTCGCGGTCGCCCTCGCGGCGCACCGGCTTGGCGCCGAGCTCCTTGAGCAGGCGCTCCTCGATCTCGTCGACGATCGACTTGACCTGGCGGTCGTTGGGCGCCGAGGCGAGCAGGAAGGCGTCGGTGATCGACAGCACGTCGCTGACGTCGTACGCGATGATGTCGTGCGCGAGCCGGTCGGCCGCGGCCTGGGCGGCGGCGGTGATGAGCTCGATGGAGCGGTCCGTGGCGGTCACTGGCCATGCTTTCGGGTTGGCGGGCAGATCCTTACAAGGGTCTCATGTACCGCCGACACCGCCCGCGCGGAACGGCCCGCGCGGGCGAAAGCACCTCCCGGGACCGGGCCGGAGCCCGGATCGGGACGCCTCAGGACTCCTCAGGAGGCCTTGTAGTCCTTGCCCAGGACCACCACGACCTCCGCGTTCACGGCGTTCTCGGCCTTCTTCACGACCGTCTCGGGCAGTCCCAGCGTCTTGGCGACCTCGATCGCCCGGTCCCGCTGCGCGTCGTCCTGGTACGTGATCTGCGAGGCGGCCGCGGTCTTGTCGGCCTTGCCGCCGTCCACGAAGGTGTAGCCGCCGTTCGTCAGCGCCGCCTTCGCTGCGATCTGCGCCTTCTCGTCGCCGGTGGCGTCCTTGAGGCCGACGCGCGGGGTGGCGCCGGGCTGCGCCTCGGTGGCGGATCCGCCGAGCACCTCCTTGACGACCTTCTTGTTGGCCTCGTCCGTGAGCGTGCCGTCCGGCTTCACGGCGAGGGTGTCCGTGCGGTACGCGCCCACCTTGGCGTGCTCGCCGAGCCGGGCCAGCAGGGCGCCGAGGGTCTGCGCGTTCAGGGCCGGGTCGAGGATCTGGCCGATGCTCTCGACCGTCACGGCCGCCGCCTTCGGGTCGCTCGGGACCTTGCGCAGGACCGCCTGGAGGACCTTGCCCACGCGCTCCAGCTGCTTGGCCTCCGGTTCGCCCTGGCCGCGGTGGGTGGCGTACGCGACGGCCATGGCACCGCTCAGGCTCTGCTTCTGGCCCTGGGCCACGGCCGGGGTCTTGGCCGCGTCGTCGGCCGGGACCGCGGTGTCCGTGTCGACCTCGATGCCGCCGACCAGCTCGACCAGGTTCTCCAGGAAGGGGGTGTCCAGCCGCCAGGTGCCGCCGATGTGGGTGCCGAGCACCGAGTCGAGGGCTTCCCGGGTGCCGATGCCGCCCTCCTCGACCGCCTTGCCGAGGCCCGTCGCGGAACCGTCCTGGCCGCTGAGGGCGAGGGTGTTGGGCAGCAGGACGGTGGCGCCCTGCTTGGTGGTGACGTTGTCGACGAGCAGCGCCGAGGAGGTGCCGCCCTTCTTGGTGTTGTGCAGGTGGACGACGATCATGTCGCGCTTCTGCGCCCCGGCGGCGGTCGCACCGGTCTTGTCCTTGCCGGGGCCTTCGAGGAAGGGCAGCTTGCCCGCGTACCAGAGGTAGCCGAGGCCGCCGACGACGAACACGGCGAGGACGACGATCAGCGCCACCACCCGGTTGCGGCCGCGGCGGCGGGCCTCCTCGCGGCGCTCGGTCCGGCTCTCGGTGAACTTGAGCCAGTCGATGACGTCCTCGGAGTCCTCGTCCGGCTGGTCGATGAAGGCGAACATCTCGGTGCGGTAGTCCCGGCCCGCCTCGGGCTCGCCGTCGGGCCGGCGCGGCTCGGGGACCTGGGCGGCCCGGCGCTCGGCCGGGGCCGGCGCCGGCGCCTCGGGAGCGGCCGGCTGCGGGGCGCTCTGCTCCGGAGCGGCCTGCTGCGGGGCTGCCTGCTGCGGGATCCACTGCTGGGTCTGCTGCGTGTCGTACCCGTAGCCGGGCGCCTGCACGTACTCCTGCTGCCCGTACTCCTGGGCGGCCGGCTGCTGCGCGTAGTACTGCTGCTGCTGGCCGTAGTCCTGGTAGTCGTAGCCGTACTGCTGCTGCTCGTACTGCGGCGGCGCGGGCTGGGCGGGCTGGGCGGGCACCTGGCCGTACACCGGCCGCCCGTACGCGTCGTAGCCGACGAGCTGCTGCTCCTGGGCGGCATACGGGTCGTACGGATCCTGTCGGTCGTTCACCGCGGGGCCCCTCTCTCCGGAAGCTCAGGCTCCCCGGTACAGCTCACGCTTGTCGATGTAACGCACGACGCCGTCGGGCACCAGGTACCAGACAGGATCCCCCTGGGCCACCCTCGCACGGCAGTCCGTGGACGAGATCGCCAGCGCGGGAACCTCGACGAGGGAGACGCCGCCCTCGGGCAGCCCGTCGTCGGTGAGCACGTGGCCCGGGCGGGTGACGCCGATGAAATGGGAGAGCGAGAAGAGCTCGTCGGCGTTCCGCCAGGTCAGGATCTGTGCGAGCGCGTCGGCACCCGTGATGAAGAACAGGTCGGCGTCGTCGTTCAGCGCCTTGAGGTCCCGCAGGGTGTCGATCGTGTACGTCGGCCCGCCGCGGTCGATGTCGATGCGGCTCACCGAGAACTGGGGGTTCGATGCCGTGGCGATGACCGTCATCAGGTAGCGGTCCTCGGCGGGCGATACGGCCCGCTGCGACTTCTGCCACGGCTCACCGGTCGGCACGAACATCACCTCGTCGAGGTGGAAAAGGGCGGCCACCTCGCTGGCGGCCACCAGGTGTCCGTGGTGGATCGGGTCGAATGTCCCGCCCATCACGCCGAGCCGGCGCTTGACCGGACCGGTAGGCGTCTCCTGCTCTCCCATGAGCGCAGAGCCTACTGGCCCGGCGGACCGGTCGGTCTAGCGGTCGCGGTTCAGGCGCGTGGTGACCCAGAGCATGAGCATCAGGACGACGAAGGCACCGCCGCCGGTGAGGTACGGGTTCAGGCTGTCGTGGTTGCCGCTGTGCTGTTCGGCCCCCTCCGAGGCGAGGACGACCAGGTTGTGGGCGGTGGAGGCGAGGCTCATCAGGCAGGTACCTATCGAGTCGGGGAGCGGGCGGAGACTTCGCTCACATCGTATGCGGGGGCCTGGGGCACGCTCACGCCGACTCAGGCGTTGGAGAGGATAGACGCACGGCCGAGCAGGTCCATCCAGGGGAGGGCGCTATGACGGAGACGGGTTTCGAGAAGGCACCGGCGAGGGACCGCAGGAGGTTCCCCGGTATCTCCTCGCGGGCGTATGAGCATCCGGCGGACCGCTCGGCGCTGGTGGCGCTGCGCAAGCTGACCGGGTTCGACACCGTGTTCAAGGCCCTGAGCGGGCTGCTCCCGGAGCGGAGCCTGCGGCTGCTGTTCCTGTCGGACTCGGTGCGGGTGGGCGAGACGCAGTTCCCGCACCTGTACGCGATGCTGCGCGACGCCTGTTACATCCTGGACCTGGAGAAGGTCCCGCAGATGTACGTGCAGCAGGACCCGAAGCCCAATGCCATGTGCATCGGGCTGGACGAGCCGATCATCGTGGTGACCACGAGCCTCGTCGAGCTGCTCGACGAGGAGGAGATGCGGGCGGTGGTGGGCCACGAGGTGGGTCACGCCCTGTCGGGGCACTCCGTCTACCGCACGATCCTGCTGTTCCTGACGAGCCTGGCGATGAAGGTCGCGTGGATCCCGCTGGGCAACGTGGCGATCACGGCGCTCGTGACCGCGCTGCGGGAGTGGTTCCGCAAGTCGGAGCTCTCGGCGGACCGGGCCGGCCTGCTGGTGGGCCAGGACGTGACGGCCTCGATGCGGGGGCTGATGAAGCTCGCGGGCGGCAACCACCTGCACGAGATGAACGTGGACGCCTTCCTGGAGCAGGCCGACGAGTACGAGAAGGGCGGCGACCTGCGCGATTCCGTCCTGAAGATCCTCAACATGCTGCCGCGGACGCACCCCTTCACCACGGTCCGGGCGGCCGAGCTGAAGAAGTGGTCGGAGAGCCGGGACTTCCAACGGATCATGGACGGCCACTATCCGCGCCGCGAGGAGGACAAGGACGCCTCGGTCACCGACTCCTTCCGGGAGTCGGCCGCGCACTACGCCGACTCGGTGCGCACCAGCAAGGACCCGCTGTTCAAGCTGGTCGGCGACATCGCGGGCGGCGCGGCCGACATGGGCGGCAAGCTCCGCGACAAGTTCACCGGCGCCGGCAGTGGATCCGGCTCGGGCACCGGGCCGACGGCCAAGGGCGGGGCTACGGAGCAGGGCTGACCTGGGTCTCGCCCGGGGTCGCGGAGGGCGCCAGTACGCCGCACAGCCCGGCCGTGCGCCGCGGCTGGCCTGTGGCGTACGGGTCGCTCGCGGGCGGGCCCACCGTGGTCGGGCCGGCTCCGGCCAGTACCGGGCGGAAGCCCCCGCCCTGGTCGCTGGAGCAGTCCTGCGGCCCGGCCATCACGTAGGCCGCGGCCAGCTCCAGGCGCCGGGCGCTCAGGTCGTCCTTGTCGAAGCGCAGCCGCAGCTCCCGCCGGACGGTGAAGAGCGAGGCGCCCTCGGCCGCGGCCGGGACCCCGGTGGCCGGCCGCACGGCGTACACGAAGGTGTGGTCGGTCATCACCTCCAGCACCTCGGGGGCGACCTCCGCGTAGGCGAGGCTCCCGCTCACCCGGACCCGGGCGTCGGCCACGACGGCGATGGCCGGGTCGAAGCGGACCAGCCAGCCGGTGACCGCGTGCCGCCCGTCGCCGGCGGGCGAGGTCATGCTGCGGTCGAACTGCGCCAGCTGGTCGGGGTCGAGCAGGACGCGCACCGGCCGGTTGGCGGCTCCGGCCAGGACGTCGGGGTCCAGCGAGGAGTTCACCAGGTAGTCCTTGGCGATGGACAGCGCGGTGAGGATCTGGACGTCGGTGAAGTGGTCCGTGCGGCGCACGGCGGGCAGGTTGATCCCGGCCGCCCCGACGCGGTAGTCGGCGGCGGGGCTCTTCGCGTACAGGTCGGCGGGGCGCCCGCCGGGCACGGCGGTGGTCGGCGCGAGCGGGACCACGGTGCTGCTGAGCGCCTGGGCGGCTCCCCCGGGCGGGGCGACGTAGGGGTTGCGCAGCCCCATGTAGACGGCGCCGGCGAAGGCCGTGGCGATGAGCAGCACGAGCAGCATGCCCTGCCGGGCGCCGCGGCCGGGGGTGCCGGTCCGGGACCCGGGGCCGCCGCCCGACCAGATGGAGCGGCTGCGCACGGCCCGGGCGTGCTCGCCCATGCGTTCCTGTGCCGAGTACTCCTGGAGCCGGGCAGCCCGGACGAAGTCCTCGTCGAACACCACCGATCGGTAGTCGTCCGACCGGAACTCGTCTTCGCCCCCGCCCATGCCTTCGGGGGTGCCGTTGGGCGGATCTCCTGGAACGGCCATCGCTTCTCCCCGCTGTCCCCGCTTCAGAGAAGCCCCCAGCTCCGACGTACGCGAGTGGGGTCGTACCTTCAGGGTTGGCGGACGGAGGGGTACGTAAACGCGCCGACGCCGGTGACTTCCCGGCCGGGGGTGCTGGCGGGTGCCGGGGCCGGGTCCGCCTCGCCCGCGGCGCTGCGGTAGACGGCGCTGAAGGCGAGCGCGACCATGCCGAGGCCCATCACGAAGGCGAGCACCCAGGCGACGGGGCGCAGCCAGGGCGCGCGGCCGCGGTACGGGCGCAGGCTGCCGCCGTAGGCCCCGTACGGTCCGTATGGGCCGTCGGGGTAGCCGTGGTCGCGGTCGTCCCAGCCCTGGTCGTCGGCCTCGTACCCGTCGGGGTGGCCGTATCCGTATCCGTCGTAGTCGTCGTCGCCCGTCCAGCCGCCGGCCACGGCGCGGGCGGCTTCCGCCTCCGCGCGCGCCCGGTCGGCCGCCCGCTGGCGTTCGGCGGCACTCGGTTCATGGATCTCGGCGTTCCGGACGAAGGCCTCGTCGAACACCACGGAGGCGAAGTCCTGATCCGCGCCTCCGCGGTCGTCGTCGGGCTCCCCGTCGTCCGGGAACGGCTTGCCCCCCACGTCGTCCGGCACAGGACCAGCCTAGACCTGGGGGGCGCCTTTGGGCAGGGTGTCGGCCGAATTCCGGCCACACCGCGTCCAGGCGATGACTACCGAACGTGACCGTCGCCGGTGACGACGTACTTGGTGGAGGTGAGCTCGGGAAGGCCCATCGGGCCCCGGGCGTGCAGCTTCTGGGTGGAGATGCCGATCTCGGCGCCGAACCCGAACTGACCACCGTCCGTGAACCGGGTGGACGCATTCACGGCGACCGTGGTCGAGTCGACCAGCTGGGTGAAGCGGCGGGCGGCGGCCTGGGAGGTGGTGACGATCGCCTCGGTGTGGCCGGAGGTCCAGCGGCGGATGTGGGCGACGGCGTCGTCGAGGGAGTCCACGACGCCCGCGGCGATGTCGTAGGAGAGGTACTCGGCGGCCCAGTCCTCGTCGGTGGCGGGCAGGGCGGTGACCTTGCCGCCCTCGGCCGCGGCCAGGACCCGGGCGTCGCCGTGCACGGTGACGCCGGCGTCGGCGAGCGCCTCGAGGGCGCGGGGCAGGAAGGCGTCGGCGATGTCGCGGTGGACGAGGAGGGTCTCGGCGGAGTTGCAGACCGAGGGCCGGCTGGCCTTGGAGTTGACGAGGATGTCCACGGCCATGTCCAGGTCGGCCTGGGCGTCGACGTAGACGTGGCAGTTGCCGGTACCGGTCTCGATGACCGGCACGGTGGACTCCTCGACCACGGTCTTGATGAGGGAGGCGCC
Organism: Streptomyces sp. NPDC029164; assembly: GCF_055563995.1. NCBI lineage: Bacteria > Bacillati > Actinomycetota > Actinomycetes > Kitasatosporales > Streptomycetaceae > Streptomyces > Streptomyces sp. NPDC029164. The sequence goes on from NZ_JBVHWW010000027.1 coordinate 61,314, forward strand.
GCCGCGCGGGATGAGCACGTCGACGAGGCCGCGGGCGCGCATCAGCTCGCGGACGGACTCGCGGGACTCGCCGGGGACGAGCTGGATCGCGTCGGCGGGCAGGCCGGCCCCGGTGATGGCGTCGCGCAGGATGGCGACGAGCGCGGTGTTGGAGGCGTAGGCGGAGGAGCTGCCGCGCAGCAGGACCGCGTTGCCGGACTTGAGGCAGAGGGCGGCGGCGTCGACGGTGACGTTGGGGCGGGCCTCGTAGATGATCCCGACGACGCCGAGGGGAACGCGGATCTGCCGAAGGTCGATGCCGTTGGGGAGGGTGCCGCCGCGGACGACCTCACCGACGGGGTCGGGGAGGGCGGCGACGTCGCGCACATCGGAGGCGATGGCGGCGACGCGCTCCGGGGTCAGCGTGAGGCGGTCGATGACGGTCTCGCTGGTGCCGGCGGCGCGGGCCTTGTCCGTGTCCACGGCGTTGGCGGCGATGATCTCGGCCGTACGGGCCTCCAGCGCGTCCGCGATCGCCAGCAGGGCCGCGTCCTTGGCGGACCGCGGGAGTGGCGCGATGGCGGCGGCGGCGGTGCGGGACCGCTGGGCGGTGGCGATGACGGGCGAGGTGGCGGTGGCGGCATCGAGCGAGGTCATGCCGCCCAGGGTAAGCCCCCGCCGGTGCCCCGCCGAGGGGGTTCCACCCCGCGAGACGCCGCCGCGGGCCGTCTGCGGGGCCGCTGCGCGGGGCCTTCTCCCCGCCCCGCCCTTTCACCGTTTCTCCCCCAGCCACCGCCGGGAGGTGCCCCAGGGCTCCGCCCGGACCCGATCCTCACGCGCCGGACGGGCTGAACGATGCCTAGTACGGGTGGACGCCCACCGGGTGGGCCGGGGGTGGGCCGTAGCCTTCGGCCACTCGCTGGTGGTAGGTGGCGCGGTCGATGACCTCCAGGCCGACGATCTCCCAGGGCGGGAGCTGCGCCGAGGAGCGGTGTTCGCCCCACAGGCGCAGGGCGACGGCCGCCGCGTCGTGGAGGTCGCGGGCCTCTTCCCAGTAGCGGATCTCCGCGTGGTCGTCGGCGTACCGGCTGGTGAGCAGGAAGGGGTGGTCGTGGGCCAGTTGTTCCAGTCCGCGCCGGACCTCGGACAGCGGGGCCGGCTTGCCGGAGACGCTCAGGGTCACGTGCCACAGGCGCGAGGCGTGGTCCTGCTCCTCCCCGCCACCGCCACCGTCCCCCGGACCGACGCTGGTCAGCGCTCGTCTCACCAGCCGCCTCCTGTCTCCGCTGCGCGTGTCCGCCCGCCCCTCACAGTTGACCAGTCCCCGGCCCTCCGCGCTGCGCTTTTCCCGAACCTCAGCCCTGTAGCAGGACCAGATCGTCCCGGTGGACGACCTCCCGCTCGTACGCGGGTCCGAGTTCCCGTGCGAGCTCGCGAGTGGAGCGGCCGAGGAGCTGCGGGAGCTCCTTGGCGTCGAAGTTGACGAGGCCCCTGGCCACCGCGCGGCCGTCGGCGGCGCGCAGTTCCACGGGGTCCCCGGCGACGAAGTCGCCCTCGACGGCGGCGATGCCGGCCGGGAGGAGGGAGCTGCCGCGTTCGGTGACGGCGCGCACCGCCCCGTCGTCCAGGACCAGGTGGCCCTGCGGGGTCGAGGCGTGCTGGAGCCAGAGCAGCCGGTCCGCCGAGCGGCGCCCGGTGGCGTGGAAGAACGTGCCGGTCCCGCGCCCGGCGAGGGCGTCAGCGGCCTGGCTCGCGGAGGTCAGCACGACCGGGATCCCGGCGGCGGCCGCGATCCGGGCCGCCTCGACCTTGGTGACCATGCCGCCGGTGCCCACGCCCGCCTTGCCGGCGCTGCCGATCGTGACGTGCGCGATGTCCTCGGGTCCGCGGACCTCGTCGATGCGGGTGGTGCCGGGCTGGGACGGGTCGCCGTCGTAGAGGCCGTCCACGTCGGAGAGGAGGACGAGGAGGTCGGCGCGGACGAGGTGGGCGACGAGGGCGGCCAGCCGGTCGTTGTCGCCGAAGCGGATCTCGTCCGTGGCGACGGTGTCGTTCTCGTTGACGACGGGCAGGGCGCCCATGGTCAGGAGCTGGTCCAGGGTGCGGAACGCGTTGCGGTAGTGGGCCCGGCGGCTGGTGTCGTCCGTGGTCAGGAGCACTTGGCCGACGCGGATGCCGTAGCGGGCGAAGGAGGCGGTGTAGCGGGCGACGAGCAGGCCCTGGCCGACGCTGGCGGCGGCCTGCTGGCGGGCCAGGTCCTTGGGGCGGCGGCGCAGGCCGAGCGGGGAGAGTCCGGCGGCGATGGCTCCGCTGGAGACGAGGACGATCTCCTTCTCGCCGCCGCTGCGGGCCTTGGCGAGGACGTCGACCAGCGCGTCCACCCGGTCGGCGTCGAGTCCGCCCGCCGCGGTGGTCAGGGAGGAGGAGCCGACCTTGACCACGATCCTGCGGGCGTCCACGACACCTTGCCTAGCCGCTGACACGTCTGTCCCCTTGCCCCTTGCCGAAATGCCTGCCACCTCAATCTACGGGGTGGGCGCGACGGGCTGCTCGGGGGTTTCAGACCCTGGACGGGCCGTCGTGCGCGTGCTCCGGCTCGGCGGCCCGCGCCGCGCCCGGGACGAGGATCTTGCGGGAGAGGAGGAAGGTGAACGGGATGGCCACGATCGCCGCGACCAGCGGGGCGATCCGGGTGTCCATCCCGGCCCAGGCCACCAGCGCGTAGAGGCCGGCCGACTGGATGACGTAGTTCGTCACGTTCGTCAGCGGGAAGAGGAAGAACTTCTTCCAGGTCGGCCGGGTCCGGTAGGTGAAGTACGTGTTCATGAAGAACGAGCCGACCATCGCCAGGCCGAAGGCGAGGGAGTAGGCGGCGAAGTACGGCATCCACGGGTGCAGCAGGAGGTAGATGCCGAAGAAGGTGCCGGTGTTGACGCCGCCGACGAGGGCGAAGCGAAAGATCTGGCCGAGCTGGTCCCTGCGGCTCATCGGGCGCTGCGCTCCACGACGGCGGGCTCCGCCGCCGGCTTGGTCCGGCCGTCGCGCGAGGGCTGCTCCGCGCCGTGCGACTCCTTCACCAGGAAGTGCGGCCGGCGCTTGGTCTCGTAGTAGATGCGGCCGATGTACTCGCCGATGAGACCGAGCATGATCAGCTGGACGCCGCCCAGGCCGGTGATGATCGCCACGAGGGTGACGTAGCCCGGGGACTCGACGCCGTTGGTGATCGCCGTGATCGTGATCCACAGCGCGTACAGGCCGGTCAGGGCGACCAGCGACACGCCGAACCAGATGCCGATGCGCAGCGGCCGGTTGTTGAAGGAGATCAGGCCGTCCATGCCGTAGTTCAGCAGGGAGCCGAACTTCCACTTCGTCTCGCCGGCCTCGCGCTGCGCGTTGCGGTAGTCGAAGTGGACGGTGTCGAAGCCGATCCAGGAGAAGAGGCCCTTGGAGAAGCGGTTGTACTCCGGCAGCGACAGCAGGGCGTCCACGGCCGGACGCGAGAGCATGCGGAAGTCTCCGACGCCGTCGGTGAGCTCGACGTCGACCCAGCGGTTGACGCCCCGGTAGTAGAGGCGGCTGAGGGCGGAGCGGAGCTTCTTGTCGCCCTCGCGCGTGCGGCGGGCGATGATCTGGTCGTGGCCCTGCCGGTAGTGCTCCAGCATGCGCTCGATGAGCTCCGGCGGGTGCTGGAGGTCGGCGTCCATGATCACGACGGCGTCGCCGGTGGCCTCGCGCAGGCCGGCGAGCATGCCGGCCTCCTTGCCGAAGTTGCGGCTGAAGGAGACGTAGCGCGTCTGGTCCCCGTGTTCCGCGGCGATCTTCCGCAGTTTGCCGAGGGTGCCGTCGCGGCTGCCGTCGTCGACGTAGCAGATCTCGTACTCGACGGGGAGGGCGTCCAGGACCCTGCGGACCTCCGCGTCGAAGCTGTCGATGACGGCCTCTTCGTTGTAGCAAGGGACAACTACGGACAGCTTCGTCATGAACACTTCCTGCTGGGTCCGAACGGGTGATTGTCGGCGACCGGACCGGCCTCTCACCTCTTCCTTAGAAGTATGCACGGCGAGGGTGGAGCGTCGGTCGGTCTGCCTGAGCCGAGAGCGGTACACGGTAGCTTTGACGAGATAAGCGGAATGAGCTGAACGAAACGCAACGAAACGAAGGGATCGAGGTGCACGTGCCCGACGTCTCCGTGGTCGTCATCGTCTACAACGACGCAGAGCGTCTGTCGACAGCAGTCCAGTCCGTTCTGGACCAGACCCTGCACGGGGTCGAAGTCGTGATCGTCGACGACTGCAGCAAGGACCGTTCCTACGCGGTCGCCCAGGAACTGGAGGCCGCGCATCCGGGGAGAGTGCGCGCTTTCCAGCTGCCGGAGAACAGCGGTGGCTGCGGCGCGCCGCGCAACCACGGAATCCTGCAGGCCACCGGAACGTACGTGATGTTCCTCGACAGCGACGACGTGCTGGAGCGCAACGCCTGCCGGAACATGCTCCAGGCCGCCGAGCGGACCGGCTCCGATCTGGTCTCGGGCATGTGCGTACGCGTGCACCTCGACAACCGGTGGGGCAAGACCACCGAGTGGTACCCCTGGATCTACTCGCGCACCCGCACGCTGGAATCGATCACCGAGTTCCCCGACCTGCTGGTCTACGACACCCTCTCGACGAACAAGTGCTACCGGCGCGCGTTCCTGCTGGAGCAGGGCCTGGAGTTCCCGGTCGGCATCCACTACGAGGACCTGCTGTTCTCCGCGCAGGCCTACGTCGCGGCCGCACGCATCACGCTGATCCCCAACCACGTCTACTTCTGGAACGTGGTCGAGAAGGCCGCCGCCCTGTCGATCAGCAACCGGCGCCACGAGATCAAGAACTTCGTCCACCGGATGGAGATCCACCGCCGCGTCGACGAGCTGCTGGCGGCCAAGGGCCACGCGGACATCAAGTCCGCGAAGGACGCCAAGTTCGTCAAGCACGACCTGGTGCTGCACCTGCGCGACCTGCGCCTGCTGAGCGACGAGTACCGCCAGGAGTTCGCCCGGCTGGCCAACGGCTACCTCGCGGGCATCGACCCGGCCGCGTACGAGAACGTCACCCACCTCCAGGCGATCTGCGCCTACCTGCTGGGCAAGGAGGACTGGGACAACCTGCTCCCGGCCGCCGACGCCATGACCAACAAGGGCCGGCTCACCTCCCCCCTCGCCGAGCGCGACGGCCGCGTCTACTGGTGCGGGCGGCACATCGACAGTCCCGACCCCGCAGAGGCCGCCGAGGCCCGCCGGATACTGGACGTCACCGAGCAGGGCTTCCACACCACCCCGCTCACCTCCCTCACGCTCGGCAACCGCCTCACCTCCTACGAGGACGACGGGCGCGGCACCGTCACGATGTCGGGCTCCCTCGTGAACCCGCTGGGCCGGATCCCGGCCGACGCGGAGCTGAAGGCCACGCTCGAGTTCCGGGCCCGCCGGCAGGTCGGCGTGCGTTCCTTCGGCTTCCCCGTGGCAAGCGTGCGCCACGCCGGTGACACGATCGAGTGGACCGGGACCGCCGACGTCGCCGGCACGGTCCGCCCCCTCGGCATCATCGACGCCGTCTGGGACGTCCGCCTCAAGCTGACCGCCGGGCGCGAGCGGCTGACCACCCGCGTCTCGGTGGGCGGAGTGGACCTGGACTCGGCGGCCCGGCTGCGCGTGCGGCCGCGCCTGACCCGGCTGGTCTCCGACCGCTTCGGGCCGGAGATGACCAAGAAGGGCAACCTCAGCTACGTCCTGACCGCCGAGGGCGCCGCCGCCGTACGCACCCAGTCGCTGATCAACAACGCCATACAGGGCAAGGCGGCCGGCGTGGTCAAGCGGGGCCTGCGCAAGGCCCTGCGGGCCCGCCGGAACATGGGCTCCGGCGAGCAGAAGGTGAAGCTGTACCACGAGGTCTTCTCGAAGCTGCCGGTCAAGAAGGGCACGGTCGTCTTCGAGAGCCACATGGGCAAGCAGTACAGCGACAGCCCGAAGGCGATCTACGAGGAGATGGTGCGCCAGGGCGTGCCGTTCGAGGCGATCTGGTCGTACGCGGGCGGCAAGCCCACCGGCTTCCCCAAGGAGGCCACCCTGGTGCGGCGCTGGAGCTGGCCCTACCTGCGGGCCCTCGCCCAGGCCGAGTACTGGGTCGACAACCAGGGCTTCCCGCTGGCGCTGGCCAAGCGCCCGGGCACCACGTACATCCAGACCTGGCACGGCTCCGCGCTCAAGCGCATGGGCTTCCACGAGCCCCGCACCAAGGCGCAGGGCCGGGCCGGCCAGAAGCGCTTCCAGGAGGCCGTCGACCGCTTCGACCACTTCCTGATCCGCTCCGAGCACGACACCCGCACCCTCGCCAAGGGCTTCCGGCTGCGCGACGAGGTGCTGCTGCGCACGGGCTACCCGCGCAACGACGCCCTCGTCGAGGCGTACCGGACGGAGGCGGACAGCGGTGAGCGGGTCCGCGGCCCGCTGGCGACGGAGCTCGGCATCGACCCGGACAAGAAGGTGCTGCTGTACGCGCCGACCTTCCGGGCGGGCGCGGACGGCGCGGTGGAGGGCTTCACCTTCCCCTTCGACGTGGAGGAGTTCGCGGACCGGCTCGGCGACCGCTTCACGCTGCTCGTGCGGACCCACTACCTCAACAGCGTCTCGCTGCCGCCGTCGGTCGCCGGCCGGGTCATCGACGTGTCCCGGCACCACGACATCACCCCGCTGCTGGCCCTCGCCGACGGACTGATCACCGACTACTCGTCCGTGATGTTCGACTACGCGGTCCTGGACCGGCCGATGCTGTTCTTCGCGTACGACTACGAGAAGTACGCCAACGACATCCGCGGCACGTACTTCGACCTGAAGGAGAAGGCCCCGGGCCCGGTGGTGGCCACCGCGGACGAACTCCTGCAGGCGGTCGCCGCCTTCGAGGAGGCGGACGTCAAGTACGCGCAGGCGCGCCAGCGCTTCCTCGCCGAGTTCGGCGAGTACGACCGCGGCGACGCGGCCCGCCAGATCGTCGAGAAGTTCTTCACCAGGAGCGGCAAGTGAGCCAGGAGACCACCACCCCGGGCGGCCGTGACATCTTCATCGTCTCCAACAACGTCGACGAGCTCGGCGGCGTGACCACCTGGTCGCACCAGATGGCCCGGCTGTTCACGGACCGCGGCCACCGGGTGCACATCGTCGGCATCGCCCCGGTCGCCGAGGAGATCCGGCAGAAGCTGCCGCAGGACCTGCCGTACGCGATGACCACGCTCTACGACGCCCACCCGCCGTCGGCCCGCCGGCTGCGCGGCATCAAGGGCCGGCTGAACGCCCCCGAGCGGCGCCGTCAGGCGGCCCGGCGGGCGAAGATGCGGGTCAAGGCGGAGCAGCTGAGCGAGCTGCTGCGCACGGCCCGTCCGGGCGGTGTGGTCATCGTCACGCAGGTCTGGGCGATGGAGTGGGTGGCGCTCGCCGACACCAAGGGGCTCAGCGTCATCGGCATGAGCCACGAGTCCTTCGAGGCCAGCCACAAGTCCACCCGTGGCGAGCGGGTCCGCCGCTACTACTCCCAGGTCGACCGGCTGCTGGTGCTGACCGCCGAGGACGCGGACCTGTGGATCCGGGCCGGCATGGAGAACGTCGCCAGCATGCCGAACCCGCTGCCCTTCATGCCCGACACCCCGGCCCCGCGCACGGAGAAGGTCGTGGCGTGCGTCGGCCGCCTCGCCTTCGAGAAGGGCGTCGACCTGCTGCTCGACGCGTGGGCGGACACCGCGCCGCACCACCCCGACTGGGTCCTGCGGATCTACGGGGCGGGCGCGGAGGAGGAAGCGCTGCGGGCGCACTGCACCTCGCTGGGGCTGGACGACTCCGTGCAGTGGATGGGCAGCACCGGCGATGTTCTGGGCGCCCTGCGCGGGGCCTCGGTCTTCGCCCAGGCCTCGCGCGCCGAGGGCTTCCCGATCACGCTGCTGGAGGCGATGGCGGCGGGCGTTCCGGTGGCCGCCTTCGACTGCGCGCCGGGCGTACGGGAGATCGTCGAGCACGGCGAGGACGGGCTGCTGGCCCGGCTGGGCAACACGATGGAGCTGGCCGGGCACCTGAACGCGCTGATGTCCGACCGCGAGCTGCGCGACCGGCTCGGGGACAACGCCTTCCACGCGGTGAAGCGGTACTCCAGCACCGACATCACCGACCGCTGGGAGAGGCTGTTCTCCTTCCTGGAGCGCTGAGCGCGCCCACCGCGCGACACACGAAGCCGCCCGCCCCGGACGCGTCCGGGGCGGGCGGCTTCGTCACGTGGCCTTCGCCGGCCGGTCAGGCCTTGTGGACGTCCTTGTGACGGTCGGTGCGGGCGGCCTTGTTGGCCTCCCAGCCCGCCCAGGCGGAGGTGACCATCTCGCGGACGTCGTGGCGGGCCTTCCAGCCCAGCTCACTGGTGATCTTGTCGGCCGAGGCCACGACCTTGGCCGGGTCGCCGGCGCGGCGCGGGCTGATCACCGGCGCGTAGTCGTGTCCGGTGTTCTTGTTCAGGAGCGCCACCATCTCGGCGACCGAGACGCCCTCGCCGCGCCCGATGTTGACGGTGAGGTCCTTGTAGTCCCCGGCCGCACCCCACTCGGCGAGCTTGCGGGCCGCCGCCACGTGGGCCTCCGCGAGGTCCTCGACGTGGATGTAGTCGCGGATGCAGGTGCCGTCCGGGGTCGGGTAGTCGTCGCCGAAGATCTTGGCTCCCTGGCCGGCGTCGTAGCGCTCGAAGACCATCGGGACCAGGTTGAAGACGCCGGTGTCGGCGAGCTCGGGGGTCGCCGCGCCCGCCACGTTGAAGTAGCGCAGGCAGGCGGTGGAGATGCCGTGCGCCTTGCCCGCGGCGCGGACCAGCCACTCGCCGGCCAGCTTCGTCTCGCCGTAGGGGCTCAGCGGCGCGCAGGGGGTGTCCTCGGTGACCAGGTCCACGTCGGGCATGCCGTAGACGGAGGCGGAGGAGGAGAAGAGGAAGTTGCGGATGCCCGCCTCGGCCACGGCCTGGAGCAGGACCGTGAGGCCCTGCACGTTCTCGTGGTAGTAGTACAGCGGCTTCTCGACGGACTCGCCGACCTGCTTCTTGCCCGCCAGGTGCACCACGCCGGTGATCTTGTGCGCGCGGAGGGTCTTGTCCAGGGTCAGCCGGTCCAGGACGGAGCCGACCACCAGCGGGACGCCCTCCGGGACGCGGTCCTCGTTGCCCGTGGACAGGTCGTCGAGCACGACGACCTTCTCCCCCGCGAGCAGCATCGCGCGGACGACGTGCGCGCCGATGTAACCGGCGCCACCGGTGATCAGAAACGTCATGTGTATCTCCTTGGTCCTGTCCGACTTCGGTGGGGAAAGCGCAGCGGTGTGGAAGGGGCCGTCAGCCCGCCCCGCGGCCTGCCCGGGCCCGGTGGAAGCGGTTGCGCACGAGGTACAGCGCTCCCTCGGCGCCGGGCGCGAGGCGCAGCGCGAGGGCGCCTGCACCCGTCCGGTAGGGCTGCGCCAGCAGAACACCGTACCGGCTGCTGGGCAGGGCCCGACGGCGGAGCAGGCGGCCGCCGGGGCGCAGGGAGGTGAACACCGAGCTCCCGTCGGCGCACTCCACGCGCACCCCGACGTTCCAGGCCTGCATCCTGCGCAGCCCCTGGCGGCGGCCCGTGACGGCCAGGTCGGCCAGCCGAAAGGGCAGTACGGCGATCCAGCCGCCGTTGCGGTCGGGGCGCAGCTCGACAGGCTGGGCGAGGACCGGCTCGGCTCCCGCCCGCGGGATGAAGCTCAGCTGCACGGTCCGGGGCCCGGCCTCGGCGAGGCGCCCGTACAGGTCGTGCAGGCGGATCCGGACGGCGCCGCGGCCGGCCGGTTCGGCGTCGACGGTCACGGGCAGTTCGGCGACCGGGAGCTGGGCCAGGCCGTCCAGCTCCACCGGGAGCTCCTCGCTCCACACCGGGGCGCCGGTGGGGCCGACCGCGTACGGGGGCAGCAGCCGCGGCGGTTCGGCGGCCAGCCGGGTGAGCCGGCCCACGTCGGCGGGCGGGGTCGCGGTGGCGCGCAGCACCCCCGCGATCCAGCGGGCGTGGGCGGCGGCGGACTCGATGTCGGCCTCGGCGAAGGTGTCGAGGTATGCACGGGTGAGGGTCCACCAGGCGGCCTGGTACTCGGGGTCCTTGCCGAGCTCGCGCAGGTACATGCGCAGGTCGTACTCGAGGAACTTCACCTGGCAGGCGCTGCCCAGCACCGGGGAGGCGGCGGCGAGGGTCCGGGCGGCCGTCCGGTGGGCCTCGATGCGGGAGCGCCAGTTCCCGACGTCCTTGCGGTCCAGGGAGATCGACACCTGGGCGGCGCCGCGGCGCACGTGCCAGACGTAGACGAGGTCGCCGGTGACGGCGATGCGGGGGGCCGCGGCGAGCACGCGCGAGGTGAAGACGAAGTCCTCGTAGACGAACCGGCCGTCGGGGAAGCGCAGGCCGTGCTCCTCCAGGAAGGCGCGGTCGTAGAGCTTGTTGACGCAGAGGGTGTCGCGGACGAGCTCGGGCCGGTCCGCCGGCCGCTCGATGACGTCGCCGGGGGTGTACAGCCCGGGCATCCACGGCACGTCGTGGCGCTGGGGCAGCTCGCGCCGGACCGCCGCGCCCACGGTCACCGGGGCGCCGTGCTGCTCGGCGGTGCGCACCAGGGCGTCGGCCGCACCCGGCGGCAGGACGTCGTCGCTGTCGAGGAAGAGGACGTACCGGCCGGACGCGGCCGCGATCCCGTCGTTGCGCGGGGTGCCGCACCCCCCGCTGTTCTCCGTGCGGTGCACGACCTTCAGGCGGGGGTGCGCGGCCGCCAGCTCGTCCAGCACCCGCGCGGTGCCGTCGGACGAGGCGTCGTTCACCGCGATGACCTCGGCGACCACCGGGCCCTGGGCGAGGGCCGAGGAGACGGCCTCGCCCACGAGCCCGGCGTCGTTGTACGCGATGACCACGACGGAGACCGTGGGGAGGTTGCTGCTGTTCACCCGAAGGATCCTAGGCGACCCACATAAAGACGCCTTCAAACCCTCCGGGGCAGATTCCCTCGGCAGGGGACTAGAACGGCCGGAATTCGTCGTACTCCTTCTGCGCCGAGTCCCCGCGCTGGGCTTCCTTGTCCTTGCGGCGGGTGGTGGCCGGACGCGGGGCGTCCAGACGGTGGTCCTCGCCGCGGCGGCCCAGCATCTCGGCGCCGGCCATCACGGTCGGCTCCCAGTCGAAGACGACCGCGTTCTCGTCGGAGCCGATCGCGACACCGTCACCGGCGCGGGCGCCGGCCTTCTTCAGCGCCTCCTCGACGCCGAGGCGGTTGAGGCGGTCGGCGAGGTAACCGACGGCCTCGTCGTTGTTGAAGTCGGTCTGGCGAACCCAGCGCTCAGGCTTCTCGCCGCGCACGTTGTAGACGTCCTCGACCTCGTCGTAGGTGACGGTGAAGCCGGCGTCGTCCACGGCCTTCGGACGGATGACGATGCGGGTCGCCTCCTCCTTCGGCTTGCGGGCGCGGGCCTTGGCGATGCCCTCGGCGAGGAAGTAGGAGAGCTCCTTCAGGCCCGTACGGGCGACCGCGGAGACCTCGAAGACCTTGTAGCCGCGCGCCTCCAGGTCCGGGCGGACCATGTCGGCGAGCTCCTGGCCGTCCGGGATGTCGACCTTGTTCAGGACGACGAGGCGCGGACGCTTCTCCAGGCCGCCGCCGTAGAGCTTGAGCTCCTCCTCGATGACGTCGAGGTCGGCGATCGGGTCGCGGTCGGACTCCAGGGTGGCGGTGTCCAGGACGTGCACGAGCACCGAGCAGCGCTCGACGTGACGCAGGAACTCCAGGCCCAGGCCGCGGCCCTGGCTGGCGCCGGGGATCAGACCCGGGACGTCGGCGATCGTGTAGACCGTCGAGCCGGCCGTGACGACGCCCAGGTTCGGGACGAGGGTGGTGAAGGGGTAGTCCGCGATCTTCGGCTTGGCCGAGGAGAGCACCGAGATCAGCGAGGACTTGCCGGCGCTCGGGAAGCCGACCAGCGCCACGTCGGCGACGGTCTTGAGCTCCAGGACGATGTCGCCGGTGGTGCCGGGGACGCCGAGGAGCGCGAAGCCGGGCGCCTTGCGGCGGGCGGAGGAGAGCGCGGCGTTGCCGAGGCCGCCGCGGCCGCCCTCGGCGGCCACGTAGGTGGTGCCCTGGCCGACGAGGTCGGCGAGGACGTTGCCCTCCTTGTCGAGGACGACGGTGCCGTCCGGCACGGGCAGGACCATGTCCTGGCCGTCCTTGCCGGAGCGGTTGCCGCCCTCGCCGGGCTTGCCGTTGGTGGCCTTGCGGTGGGGGCTGTGGTGGTAGTCCAGCAGGGTGGTGATCGCCTGCTCCACCACCAGGATGACGTCGCCGCCACGGCCGCCGTTGCCGCCGTCGGGGCCGCCGAGCGGCTTGAACTTCTCCCGGTGAACGGAGGCGCAGCCGTGGCCCCCGTTACCCGCGGCGACATGCAGCTCGACGCGGTCCACGAAGGTGGTCATGGTTGTTCCTCCAGTTACATACGGGAATGTCCCGGACAGGCCTTGCTGTCCATTAAAACGTCTGTACGTACCAACGCGCCGAGGGCGGACCTCTCTTCCCGGCCAGAGCCGGGAAGAGCTGAGATCCGCCCTCGGGAAGTTACGAACGCTTGATCAGCCGGAGCTGGATCAGGCGGCCGGAACGATGTTGACGACTTTGCGGCCACGGTGCGTGCCGAACTGCACGGCACCCGCCTGCAGCGCGAACAGCGTGTCGTCGCCACCACGACCGACACCCGAACCCGGGTGGAAGTGGGTGCCACGCTGGCGGACGAGGATCTCGCCGGCGGAAACGACCTGACCGCCGAAGCGCTTCACGCCGAGCCGCTGGGCATTGGAGTCGCGCCCGTTCCGGGTGGACGATGCGCCCTTCTTGTGTGCCATGTCTCAGTCCCTCTTACTTCGCAGCCGCGGGGATACCGGTGACCTTGATCGCCGTGTACTGCTGGCGGTGACCCTGGCGACGGCGGTAGCCGGTCTTGTTCTTGTACCGAAGGATGTCGATCTTCGCACCCTTGTGGTGGTCCACGATCTCGGCCTGGACCTTGATGCCGGCCAGGACCCACGGGTCGCTGGTCACGGCGTCGCCGTCGACAACGAGCAGGGTCGAGAGCTCGACCGTGTCGCCAACCTTGGCAGTGGAAATCTTGTCAACCTCAACGATGTCGCCGACAGCAACCTTGTGCTGGCGACCACCGCTGCGCACGATGGCGTACACGCGGATCTCTCTCTCACTCGGGACGGATGCTCCTGAAGCCAGCCGCTCAGGCAGGCCCCTCGTACCGACGGGGACGACTCTGATCCGGATTGGACGAGCGGCCTCTCTCGAACGACGCTCGCGCGTGCGGTTCGGGAGGAAGGTGCTCAGGAGCGCGGCGCACGCCTGGACGGATTCGTCCAAGACACGCCGACGGTCTAGGTTACGGGCCCGGTTCCGGAGGGTCAAACCGGGCCCCGCACGACCATGGGCCCCGCCGCTCGGCGGGGCCCACGGTCATGAGCGGATCAGGCTTCGGTCGCAGCCGAGACGGACGGGGCAGTCTGCTGCTCCGCCGCCGCGGTCTTCTTCGTCGCCCGCTTCGCCGCGGTCTTCTTGGTCGTGGCCGCCTTCTTGGCCACGGTCTTCTTGGCGGCCGCCGCCTTCTTGGCCGGGGCCTTCTTCGCCGTGGTCGCCTTCTTGGCCGGAGCCTTCTTGGCGGCCTTCTTCGCCGGCGCGGCCTCCTCGGCCGGTGCGGCCTCCTCGGCCGGTGCGGCCTCCTCAGCTGCGGCCGGGGCCTCGGTCACCGGGGCCTCGACGACCACGACGGCGGCCTCCGCCGCGCCTGCCGGGGACCCGGCGGGTGCGGTGGCCTTACGGGTGGCACGCCGGCGCGGACGGGCCGGTGCGGCCTCCGCCACGGGGGCCTCCTCGACCACGGCCACGGGCTCGGGCTCGGGCTCGGGCTCGACGACCGGCTCGGGCTCCGGCACGACGACCGGCTCCGGCTCCGGCTCCGGGGCCACCTCGGCCGCGGGGGCCGGGGCACCCGCCGGGGCGGTGGCCTTACGGGTCGCACGGCGACGGGTACGGCCCTTCGGCGCGGCGTCCTCGGCCACTGCCTCGGCCACGACCTCCGCGACCACCTCCGAAGCCTCCACGGCCTCGGCGACGACCTCGGCGGCCGGCTCCAGCACCGTGTCGGCGGCCTCGGTCACCGGCTCGGCCTCGACCACGGGGGCCGGGGCCCCGGCCTGCGCCGGAGCGGCCGCACCGCGCGGGGCGCCCGCCGGGGCGGTCGCCTTGCGGGTGGCGCGGCGCCGGTTGCGGCGGCTGCTCAGACCCGCCGCGGCCTCGGCCTCGGCCGGGCTGCTGTAGAGCTCCTCGTCCGCGACGAACTCCGGCTCGGGCAGCGCCCGCGGCGCGGCGGCCTCGGCCGCCACCTCCGCCTCGGACTCGAACTCCGTGTCGACCACCTCGACCGTCTCGACCTCGTGGTCGTGCTGGTCGAACTCACCACGGCCGCCGCGGCGCTTCGAACGCTTGCCGTTGCCACCGCCGCCGATCACGGTCGGCGTCTCCATGTGGACGATGACACCGCGGCCGTTGCAGTGGACACAGGTCTCGGAGAAGGACTCCAGCAGACCCTGGCCCACCCGCTTGCGGGTCATCTGGACCAGGCCCAGCGAGGTGACCTCGGCCACCTGGTGCTTCGTACGGTCGCGGCCCAGGCACTCCAGCATCCGCCGCAGGACCAGGTCGCGGTTGGACTCCAGGACCATGTCGATGAAGTCGATGACGACGATGCCGCCCAGGTCGCGCAGCCGCAGCTGGCGCACGATCTCCTCGGCCGCCTCCAGGTTGTTCCTGGTGACGGTCTCCTCGAGGTTGCCGCCCTGACCGGTGAACTTGCCGGTGTTGACGTCGATGACGATCATCGCCTCGGTCTTGTCGATCACAAGCGAGCCGCCCGAGGGCAGCCACACCTTGCGGTCGAGCGCCTTGGCGAGCTGCTCGTCGATCCGGTACGTCGCGAAGACGTCGACCTCGGAGGTCCAGCGGGACAGCCTGTCGGCCAGGTCCGGGGCCACGTGGTTCACGTAGCCGTGGATGGTCTCCCACGCGCCGTCACCGCTGACGATGACCTTCGAGAAGTCCTCGTTGAAGATGTCGCGCACGACGCGGACGGTCATGTCCGGCTCGCCGTACAGCAGGCTCGGCGAAGAGGTCGAGATCTGCTTCGACTTCTTCTGGATGTCCTCCCACTGGGCCTGCAGACGCTCGACGTCGCGGCGCAGCTCGTCCTCGCTCGCGCCCTCGGCGGCGGTGCGCACGATGACGCCCGCGTCCTCGGGGACGATCTTCTTGAGGATGGTCTTCAGACGCGCGCGCTCGGTGTCGGGCAGCTTGCGGCTGATGCCGGTCATCGAGCCCTCGGGCACGTAGACCAGGTAGCGGCCGGGCAGCGAGACCTGGCTGGTCAGGCGGGCGCCCTTGTGGCCGATCGGGTCCTTGGTGACCTGCACCAGGACCGACTGGCCGGACTTGAGGGCGGACTCGATGCGGCGCGGCCCGTTGGCCATGCCGAGCGCCTCGAAGTTGACCTCACCGGCGTACAGGACGGCGTTGCGGCCCTTGCCGATGTCGATGAAGGCGGCCTCCATCGACGGCAGCACGTTCTGGACCTTGCCCAGGTAGACGTTGCCGACGTACGAGGTGGCTTCTTCCTTGTTGACGTAGTGCTCGACGAGCACGTTGTCCTCGAGGACGCCGATCTGGGTGCGCTCGCCGGCCTGGCGGACGACCATGACGCGCTCGACGGCCTCACGGCGGGCCAGGAACTCGGCCTCGGTGATGATCGGCACGCGGCGGCGGCCCTGCTCGCGGCCCTCGCGGCGGCGCTGCTTCTTCGCCTCCAGACGGGTCGAGCCCTTGATGGACTGGACCTCGTCGGACGGCTCGGCCTTCTCGCGCGCCGGGCGCGGCTCGCGGACCTTGACGACGGTGCGCACACCGTCGTCGTCACCCGCTTCGGCGGTCTCGGCACCGGTGTCGCCACTGCGGCGACGGCGACGGCGGCGACGGCGGCTGGAGCTGGAGCCGAGTGCCTCCTCGGCCTCGTCGTCCTCCTCCTCCTCGGCCTCCTGCTCGGTGGCCTCGGCCTCTGCCTCGGTCTCCTCCTCGGCGGACTCGTCGAGGTCGGCGGCCTCACCACGACGGCGGCGACGGCCACCGCGACGGCGGCGGCGCGACGGGCGCTCGCCCGACTCGTCGCCCTCGTCGAACTCGGCGGACTCCTCTTCGAGCTCGGCCTCGGGCTCCTCCTCGGCCAGCACCTCGGGGAGGGAGACCGGCGCGGACTCGGCGGCCGGAGCGGACTCGGCGGCGCCGCGCCCACGGCGACGGCGGCGGCCGGCGGGCTGCGGGGCGGGGGTCTGGACGACCTCGGCCTCAGCCTCGAGCTCCTCCTCCTCGACCTCGTCGGCCGGGGCGGCGGCGCGGGCGGCCGCGGCGGCCATGGCGGCCGTCTCGGGGGTCTGGAACATCGGCTCGGCGAAGACCGGGGCCTGGAAGACGGCCACGGCGGGGCGCGCGGCGCGGCGGGCGCGGGCCGGGGCGGCGGGCGCCTCGGCCTCGGCGGCGGGCTGCGCGGCGGGCTGCGCGGCGGGCTGCGCGGCGGCGGCCGGGGCGGTGGTGGAGCGGGTGGCACGGCGACGGCCGCCGCGCTTCGGGGAGTCCAGGGCGTCGGCCACGGTGAAGGTGCGGGCGGTGGCCTTGGGGGCCTCCTCCACGACCGGTTCGGCCTCGGCGGCCGGGGGCTCGACACTGGCGGCGGCCTCGGCGGCCGGAGCGGCCGGGGCGGTCACGGCGCGAGTGGCACGGCGACGGGCACGCGGAGCGGGAGCGGCCGGGGCCTCCTCCTCGACCACCGGCGCGGCCTCGACCACGGGAGCCTCGGCGGCCGGAGCCTCCGGAGCGGTCACGGCACGGGTGGCACGGCGACGGGCACGCGGAGCGGGAGCGGCCGGGGCCTCCTCCTCGACCACCGGCGCGGCCTCGACCACGGGAGCCTCGACGGCGGCGGCGGCCTCGGCGGCCGGGGCGGCCACGGCGCGGGTGGCACGGCGACGGGCACGCGGAGCCGGAGCGGCCGGCGCCTCCTCCTCGACCACCGGCGCGGCCTCCGCCGCGGGAGCCTCGGCGGCCGGAGCCTCCGGAGCCGTCACGGCACGGGTGGCACGGCGACGGGCACGCGGAGCGGGAGCGGCGGGCTCCTCGGCGGCGGGTGCGGCGGCAGCGGGAGCCGCGGCGGCGGGGGCCTCGACGACGACGGCCTCGGCCGGCGTCTCGGGAGCGGCCACGGCGCGGGTCGCGCGGCGGCGGGTACGTGCGGGGGCGGCGGCCGGAGCGGCCTCCTCGACGGGGGCGGCCGGAGCGGCCTCCGTCACCGGGGTCACCTCTGCGGTGGCCCCGCCGGGCGGGCCGGCGGGCCGGGAAGCGGCGCGGCGACGCCTGCGCGGGGGCAGGTTGTCGCTGGGGCTGCCGCTGTCGGCGTTACCTGCGGTGGTGTCGTTTTCGTTGTTGAGCATTGCGGGCGGTTCTCCCGTCACGCTCCCGGGCGCCGCGGCTGACTTCCGGTCCGGCTCGGCTCCGCGTAGTGAGCGCGGAACCGGCCTCCGGGGCGCGTTCGCCACACGGGAGCTGTAGTCCATGGCCGCCGGTTCCGTACGTGTTGTCCGTACGGCCTGGCGGAAGTCTTCAGGTCAGTGCGCGGCCCGACCCAGGTGGCTCCCGAGTACCAGGGCTGCGCGACGACGACGATCCCTACGCGGCGGGACCTTCCGGCGCCTTCGCGTCGGCGGCTACGGCGGCCGTGGATGGAGCGGCCGTATCAGCCTCGCGGTCGGGCGCGAGCGGGTCGGTCACCGTGCCGGACTCCTCGTCGAAGAGCCCCTGCGCCAGCCTGGTCACCGCTGAGGGGACCGGCGGCGCCAGGTCGGCCACAGCTCGGAGACCGGACAGGACGTCGTCGGGTCGCACGGCAGGTGTCAGATGCCGAACAACCAGCCGCAGTATCGCACAGGCATTGTCCAGCGGCCTATCAGCCGGGGCAGGAAGGGCTTCCAGGCTGACGACCGCGCCACGCGTGTCGAAGGTCCGCATTCCGTTCTTGGTACGGCGCTGCACCTCCACGGTCTCGGCGGCGAGGAACGCCGTCACGGCCCGCTCGGCCTCGGCGAGCTCCACGCCGTCCAGGCGCAGCTCCCACACGGAGGCGGTCAGCCGGTCGGCGAGGCCCGAGGTGCGGGCCTCGACGGCGTCGATGATGTCGAGCCCGGTCGGCATCGACTCGTCGAGCAGCTCGCGGAGCTTCTCGGGGTCGCGGGGCTCGGCGAGGGCGATCTCCAGGTATTCGGCCTCGCTGCCGGTCCCGGTGGGGGCGGCGTTCGCGTACGAGACGCGCGGGTGGGGGGTGAAGCCGGCCGAGTACGCCATCGGCACCTCGGCGCGGCGCAGGGCCCGCTCGAAGGCGCGCTGGAAGTCGCGGTGGCTGGTGAACCGGAGGCGGCCGCGCTTGGTGTAGCGCAGTCGGATGCGCTGCACCACCGGTGCGGGAGGCGGGCCTTCGGGCTGTCGCTTGCCCAGTGGTTCTTCTCCTTGTGCGGGGCTCCGCGTCTCGCGCGTCGCCCTGAGCGTCTGTGGGACCGGCCGGCGCCGCCCTGCTTCCGGCTCACCCCTGCCGTTCGTGGAGGGAGATCTCGGGAGCGGGCGTGTTGCCTGCGGCTGCTGTCGTACTACCCAGAGTACGCGCCCGTGACCTCGCCGGTTCCACGGGAGGAGTACCGAAGAGCGCCGTGCGCACCGCGGCCCGCGCCTCCCGGACCGCGGCGCGGCCGGTGCGCCAGGCCTCGCGGACGGCGCGACCGGCGGGGGTCAGCACATGCCGGTACACCCGGGACGCGGGCCGGCCGACCAGGATCCAGCCGACCCACTTGAGCCCGCGCCACAGGGCTCCGGCGATCCGCCCGGCCACGTGCCAGGCCCAGAGGAGGGCCTGCCCGAGCGGGGTGAGCACGTACCGGTACAGCGCGACCGCCAGCCACGCGAGGCCGATCCCGACGGGCCGCAGCAAGTACCGGTACAGCGCCACCACCAGCCATGTGAGGCCCAGCCCGACGGGCCGCAGCAGATAGCGGTACACCGCGGCGGCCAGCCACGCGAGGCCGTGCCCGAGCGGGGTGAGCACGTACCGGTAGGCCGCCTGGGCCAGCCAGGCGAGGCCGCGGCCGACGGGCGCGAGCACGTACCGCCACAGTCCGACCCACGGCCACACGAACAGCACCATGGCCAGGGCCCACACGACCCACGCCACCCCCTTGCCGAGCGGGGCGAGCAGGTACCGCAGCCCGCCCCGGCCGGCCCAGGTCAGCGCCGCCCAGAGCGGTCGGAACACACAGGCGGCCAGGATCCGCCCGGCCGGTGCGAGCAGGAGCGCGTACGCGCCGCGGCCCAGCCATGCCAGCCCCCGCCCCACCGGGGTGACCACGTACCGCCACAGCCCGGCCCACGGCCAGACGAAGACCAGCTTGAGCAGGGTGGCCAGCACCCAGCCGAGCACCCGGAGCGCCGGCTCGACGACATGGACGTACAGCGGCCCGAGGACGTGCCGCTGCGCGGCCCGGCCCAGGGCGACGAGCAGTTCCCAGACCACTCGTACGGGCAGTACGACGAGTACGGCGACGATCTTGACGGGGATCCTGATGACCCCCACCAGGCATCCGTCGCCACCGCCGCCGGGAGGCCGTTCGTCCAGTTCCATGCAGTCAAGGACACGGCAGAGGCCCCCACCCGTTGCGGGCGGGGGCCTCTCGTGACCCAAGGGTTACTTCACGACCGACAGCGGCAGCAGCTTCTTGCCCGTCGGACCGATCTGGATCTCGGTCTGCATCTGCGGACAGACGCCACAGTCGAAGCAGGGGGTCCAGCGGCAGTCGTCGACCTCGGTCTCGTCGAGGGCGTCCTGCCAGTCCTCCCAGAGCCAGTCCTTGTCGAGACCGGAGTCCAGGTGGTCCCAGGGCAGGACCTCCTCGTACGTGCGCTCGCGCGTCGTGTACCAGGCGACGTCCACGCCGTAGGCCGGCAGCGTCTTCTCCGCGGCCTCCATCCAGCGGTCGTACGAGAAGTGCTCGCGCCAGCCGTCGAAGCGGCCGCCCGACTCGTACACGGCGCGGATGACGTCGCCGATGCGGCGGTCGCCGCGGGAGAGGAGGCCCTCGACGATGCCCGGCTTGCCGTCGTGGTAGCGGAAGCCGATGGAACGGCCGTACTTCTTGTCGCCGCGGATCTTGTCGCGGAGCTTGCCCAGACGGGCGTCCGTCTCCTCGGCCGACAGCTGCGGCGCCCACTGGAACGGGGTGTGCGGCTTGGGGACGAATCCGCCGATCGAGACCGTGCAGCGGATGTCGTTCTGGCCCGAGACCTCACGGCCCTTGGCGATGACGTTGACCGCCATGTCGCCGATCTGGAGGACGTCCTCGTCGGTCTCGGTGGGCAGGCCGCACATGAAGTACAGCTTCACCTGGCGCCAGCCGTTGCCGTACGCGGTGGAGACCGTACGGATCAGGTCCTCTTCCGAGACCATCTTGTTGATGACCTTGCGCATGCGCTCGGAGCCGCCCTCGGGGGCGAAGGTCAGACCGGAGCGGCGCCCGTTGCGGGTCAGCTCGTTGGCCAGGTCCACGTTGAAGGCGTCCACGCGGGTCGACGGCAGGGACAGACCCACCTTGTCGTCCGTGTAGCGGTCCGCGAGGCCCTTGGCGATGTCGGCGATCTCCGTGTGGTCCGCGGAGGACAGGGAGAGGAGACCGACCTCCTCGAAGCCGGTGGCCTTCAGACCCTTCTCCACCATCTCGCCGATGCCGGTGATGCTTCGCTCCCGCACGGGGCGCGTGATCATGCCGGCCTGGCAGAAACGGCAGCCGCGGGTGCAGCCGCGGAAGATCTCCACGGACATGCGCTCGTGGACGGTCTCGGCGAGCGGGACCAGGGGCTGCTTGGGGTAGGGCCACTCGTCGAGGTCCATGACGGTGTGCTTGGAAACGCGCCACGGCACGCCGGAGCGGTTGGGCACGACACGGCCGATGCGGCCGTCCGGCAGGTACTCCACGTCGTAGAAGCCCGGCACGTAGACGTTGCCGGTCTTCGCCAGGCGGAGCAGGACTTCCTCGCGCCCGCCCGGCCGCCCCTCGGCCTTCCAGGTGCGGATGATCTCGGTCATGTCGAGGACGGCCTGCTCGCCGTCGCCGATGACCGCGCAGTCGATGAACTCCGCGATCGGCTCGGGGTTGAAGGCCGCGTGGCCGCCCGCGAGGACGATCGGGTGGTCGACCGTACGGTTGCGGGCCTCCAGCGGGATGCCCGCGAGGTCCAGCGCCGTGAGCATGTTGGTGTAGCCCAGCTCCGTGGAGAAGGACAGGCCGAACACGTCGAAGGCGGAGACCGGGCGGTGGCTGTCCACGGTGAACTGCGGCACCTTGTGCTCGCGCATCAGTTCTTCGAGGTCCGGCCACACGCTGTAGGTGCGCTCGGCGAGGACGCCCTCGCGCTCGTTCAGCACCTCGTACAGGATCATGACGCCCTGGTTGGGCAGCCCGACTTCGTACGCGTCCGGGTACATGAGCGCCCAGCGGACGTCGCAGCTCTCCCACTCCTTGACCGTGGAGTTGAGTTCACCGCCGACGTACTGGATGGGCTTCTGCACATGCGGAAGCAGGGCCTCAAGCTGAGGGAAGACCGACTCGGTCATCACGCGACTTTCGTGAAGCGGGCAGGGGGCAGCTCTCAAGCGTACCCCGAGGCTCAGCCGCCCCCACCCGCGTGATCATTCCAGTCCGGACCGCACCGC
This sequence comes from Streptomyces sp. NPDC029164, assembly GCF_055563995.1. Classification (NCBI taxonomy): domain Bacteria; kingdom Bacillati; phylum Actinomycetota; class Actinomycetes; order Kitasatosporales; family Streptomycetaceae; genus Streptomyces; species Streptomyces sp. NPDC029164. The sequence goes on from NZ_JBVHWW010000027.1 coordinate 83,234, forward strand.
CGGGGCGGAGGCCTTCGCCCAGACATCCGGAAGCTCCCTTTCGCTCCGCTCGGCCAGGGCTTCCTCGCGGGCGTAGAGCACGCCCCAGGTGAAGGCCGACTCCCCCGCCCCGGCCGCCTGCACGGCGAGACCGCGCAGGGCATCGCGGGCGACGACGCTGTCCTGGTGGTCGCCGAGCAGGGATTGGACCTTCTTCACGGCCTTGGCCAGGCGTTTGGCCGGTTTCCCGAGGGCCGGTACGGCCGCCTCCGCCGCGTACCGGGACCGCTTGGCCGCCTTGCGGGCCTCGTGCAGGGCCAGGTCGCGTTCGTGGCCCGCGTCGAGGGAGAGCGCGGTGTCGATCCTGTCGGCGAGGCGTTTGTAGTCGTGGAGCACCGCCTTCGGCAGGATGCGTTCGGCCTGCCCCTCCGCGGCCTTCAGCAGCGGCGGCCGCTCCAGCAGGGCGTCGAGGTTGTCCAGGAGGGCCAGGTGGCGCGCGCTGTCGAGCGCAGCGAGCGACCGGCGCCGCGCATCCGAGCGGCGGGCGGCGTTCCAGACTTTCATTCGGGCCCGGACGGGTCCGAGCAGCAGGGTGCGCGGAAGCTCGCCGAGGTGGTCCTGGATCCGCTCCAGCAAAACCTCCCTGTCGCGGTCGACACCGAGTTCGGCGGCGAGCCAGCGCAGTTCCTCCCCGATCGGGTCGGTGACGCCGCGGTCCAGGACCTTGCGGTACGTCTTGAGGGCGCTGCGCAGCCGGCGGCAGGCGACCCTCATCTGGTGGACGGAGTCCGGGAGGTTGCGCCGCACGGCCGGGTCCTGCGCGACCAGGGCGTCGCGCTGTTCACGCAGATAGGCGAGGACGTGCGCGCCTGCGGAGCCCTCGGGGCCGCCGCCCTCGGGCCGGGCCGGGGGCGCGGCGCCGGTCTCCTCAAGGGCACGGGCGAGCTTCGAGGGGGCGTCGGAGACCCGGAGCCCGGCCTTGCGGAAGGTCTTCTCGACGGCGTCGAGCAGTTCGGGGTCCACCCCGTCGGCGAGTTCCACCTCGACCTCGGTCCAGGAGGCGCTGGCCTGGCCCCGCTCGGCGAGGACCTCGTCGGTGCTGAGCTCCGCGAGGAGGGCCCCGTCGGCGTCGAGCAGGTGGCTGACGCGTCGCGAGGAGACCATCCTGACCTGCGGCCCGAGCCCTGCCTCGCGCACCCGGGACCGGACGAGGGCGGTGAGGGAGGGCGGGACGGTGTCGCTGAGCGGCGCCCCGACCTCGTCGCGCACTCCGGGGGAGACGGGCAGTTTGAGGTGCCAGCCCGCGTCCGCGCCGCCCGTTCTGCGCCGCAGGGTGAGACCGTCGGCGGCCAGCCGCTGGTCGGGGGTGTCGTAGTAGACGGCGTCGAGGTCGACGGTGCCCTGGTCGGAGACGGCCGCGATCGCGGCCGTGCCCGTCAGGTCCGGCACCCCTCGCCGGGCAGATTTGGCCTTGGAGAACTCGAATTTACGCTCGATTTCGCGTTTTGTGTCCGCCATAGACCGAACTTAGTCCTGAACGGACCACGGCGGCAGGGTGAACAGGAGATCAGGCTGACAATGGCCGCTGCACCTTGATCGATTGCAGTAGTCCGATCGCCACCCACACGGCGAACATCGACGAGCCTCCGTACGAGACGAACGGCAGCGGCAGCCCGGCCACCGGCATGATCCCGAGGGTCATCCCGATGTTCTCGAAGGACTGGAACGCGAACCAGGCGATGATCCCGGCGCAGACGATCGTCCCGTACAGCTCGGTGGTCTCCCGGGCGATCATGCAGGCCCGCCACAGGATGACGGCCAGCAGGAACAGGATCAGCCCGGCTCCGAGGAACCCCAGCTCCTCCCCCGCCACGGTGAACACGAAGTCGGTCTGCTGCTCCGGCACGAACTGGCCGGTGGTCTGCGAGCCCTTGAACAGCCCGGAGCCGGTGAGCCCGCCGGAGCCGATCGCGATGCGCGCCTGGTTGGTGTTGTAGCCGACGCCCGCCGGGTCGAGTTCGGGGTTGGCGAAGGCCGCGAAGCGGTTGATCTGGTACTCGTCGAGGACGCCGAGCTGCCAGATCAGGATGGCGCCGCCGGCGCCGGTGCCGAGGAGCCCGAGCACCCAGCGGTTGGAGGCGCCGGAGGCCAGCAGCACGCCGAGCACGATGACGATCATGACCATGACGGACCCGAGGTCGGGCATCAGCATGACGATGCCCATCGGGGCGGCGGCCAGGCAGAGCGCCTTGACGACCGTGCGGTGGTCCGGGTGGGTGAGGTCGCCCGCGTCCACCCGGGTGGCCAGCAGCATCGCCATGACCAGGATGATCGTGATCTTCACGAACTCGGAGGGCTGGAGGGAGAATCCGCCGCCGATCACGATCCACGCGTGGGCGCCGTTGATGGTGGCGCCGAGCGGGGTGAGCACGGCCAGGATGAGCAACAGCGAGAGCCCGTAGAGGACCGGCACCGCACCGCGCAGGGTGCGGTGGCCGAGCCAGATGGTGCCGATCATCAGGACGAGGCCGATGCCGGTGTTCAGGGCGTGCCGGGCCAGGAAGTAGTACGGGTCCCCCTGGTTCAGCTGGGTCCTGTTGCGGGTCGCCGACCACACCAGCAGGGCGCCCATGAAGGACAGGGCGAGCGCGGAGAGGAGTATCGGCCAGTCGAGCCGGCGCACCACGGAGTCGCGGGCGGTGAGCCTGGCCATCGCCCCGCGCTCGGGCGCGTACCGGGAGACGGAGAACTTGTTGGCGGTCTGCATGTCTTTCGGTCCTCAGTCGTGCCGTGCGGGAGGCGGGGCTGGCGGCCCGGCGAGGGCGGGCGGTTCCAGCTCCTCCGGGGACGGCGGCACGTACGGCCGGATCTCCGGGGAGTCGATGGAACCGTCGGGGCGGATCTTGGGCAGGTTCGCCTCGGGCCGCAGCAGCAGGGCCTTCTTCAGGTCCTGCTTGCCGGCCATGTCGAGACCGTAGATGGCGTTGTAGAGGTTGCGGACGGCGGGGCCGGAGGCGCCGGAGCCGGTGCCGCCCTGGGAGATCGTCATGACGATCGTGAAGTCCTTGGTGTACGTCGCCAGCCAGGACGTGGTCTGCTTGCCGTACACCTGGGCGGTGCCGGTCTTGGCGTGCATCGGGATCTTGTCCATCGGCCAGCCGATGAACCGCCAGGCGGCGGTGCCGCCGGGCTCGGCGACCGAGCGCAGGCCCTTGTCGAGGTCGCTGATGGTCTTGGTGTCGATCGGCAGCCGGCCGTGGGACTGCGGCTTGATCATCTCGATGCTCTTGCCGTCGGGGCTGACCAGCGCCTTGCCGACCGTGGGGTTGTAGAGGGTGCCGCCGTTGCTGATGGCGGAGTACGCGGTGGCCATCTGGATGGGGGTGACGAGGACGTCTCCCTGGCCGATGGCGAAGTTGATGCTGTCGTAGGCCTTCAGCTGGTTGCCTTCGAGGCAGCTCTCGTAGGCGATCTGCTCGACGTAGCTGCCGCCCCGCTTGCCCTGCTTGCACCAGGAGTCCTTGTTGGCCGCCCAGAAGCTCTGCTTCCACTTGCGGTCGGGGATGCGGCCGGTGACCTCGTTCGGCAGGTCGATGTGGGTCTCGGAGCCGAGTCCGAATTCGCGGGCGGTCCGGTAGAACCAGTCGTGCGCGTCCTTCTTCGGCTTGAGGCCGCCGTCGCGGTTCCACTCCTTGTGGCCGAGGGCGTAGAAGACGGTGTTGCACGAGAACTTGAGGGCGTCTCCGAGGGTGATGGGGCCATGCCCCTTGGACTCGAAGTTCGCGAAGCTCCGGCCGCCCATGTTGTAGGAAGCGCTGCAGTTGTACTTGCCGTCGAAGTCGTAGCCGGCCCGCACGGCCGCGCTCGCCGACACCACCTTGAAGATGGAGCCCGCGGGGGCCTGGCCCTGGATGGCCCGGTTGAGCAGCGGGTAGTTGGATTTCTTGCTGGTGAGCCTGGCGTAGTCCTTGCCGGAGATGCCGCCGACCCAGGCGTTGGGGTCGTAGTCGGGCTGGGAGGCCATCGCGACGACGCGGCCGGTCCTGGCCTCCATGACGACGACGGCGCCCGAGTCGGCCTCGTACTTGCGGCCGGTGATGTTGTCGGTCTCGTTGCGGACGACCTTCATCGCCTGCTGGAGCTCGAACTCCGCGACGGCCTGCACCCGGGCGTCGATGCTGGTGATGAGGGTGGCCCCGGCCACGCCCGGGTCGGACTTGGTCTGGCCCATGACCCGGCCGAGGTTGTCGACCTCGTACGAGGTGACCTCCGCCTTGCCGCGCAGCTGCCGGTCGTAGGTGCGTTCGATCCCGGAGCGGCCGACCTGATCGGAACGCAAGTGCGGCGAGTCGGTGTCCTTGGCCTTCTGGATCTCGTCGTCGGTGACCGGCGACAGATAGCCGAGCACCTGCGAGGTACGGGCCCCGCCCGGGGCCGGGTAGCGGCGGACGGCGGTGGGCTCCGCGGTGATGCCGGGGAAGTCCTCGGGGCGCTCGCGCAGCTGGAGCGCCTGCTGCGTGGTGGCCTCCATGGTGACCGGGATCGGCTGGTACGGGGAACCGTTCCAGCAGGGCGCGGGGGTCTGGGAGTCGCACAGCCGGACCTTCTCCATGACCTCCTTGGGGGTCATGTCCAGGACGTCGGCGAGGCGGGTCATGACGCCCTTGCCCCGGTCCTTCATCTTCATCAGCGCGGTGCGGCTGGCGGAGACGACGAGCCGGGTCTCGTTGTCGGCGAGGGGGACCCCGCGGGCGTCGAGGATCGAGCCGCGCACGGCGGGCTGGACCACGCGCTGCACGTGGTTGCTCTTGGCCTCGTGGTAGTACTCCGCGCCGTTGCGGATCTGCAGGAACCAGAGCCGGCCGCCGAGGGTGACCAGCATCGAGACGATGAGCACCTGCATGATGACGAGCCTGATCTGCACCCGGGAGGTGCGGCCGGTCTCCGGAACGTTCGTCATGCCTGCTCCTCCCTCACAGCTTCTTGACGCTCTTCACACCCTTGACTGGCTTGACGCCCTTTATGCGGACGGCCTTGTTGGCGCGGGAGCGCGCGGTCTTCAGTCGCAGGCCGCCGCGCTGGCTGCCGATGCGCAGGCCCGTACCGCCGGCCAGCCAGCCGGCGGAGACGTCGGCGGCCTTGTTCGTGGGGCCGCCGCCGGCCTCGACGGCCATCGGGTCGTTCTCGGCGCGCCGGGCCAGGGCCATGATGAACGGCACCGTGAACGGCGCGAGCAGCAGGTCGTAGAGGGTCGCGGTGAACAGCAGCCCGGTCAGGCCCACGTGGCGGGCGGCGGTGTCGCCGACGAGGGCGCCGACGCCCGCGTAGAGCAGGGTGGAGCCGATCGCGGCGGCGACGACGGTGAGCATGGGGCCCCAGGCGGAGCGGAACCGCCCGCCGTCGGGCCGGACCAGCCCGCAGACGTAGCCGATGACGCACAGCACGAGCGCGTAGCGGCCGGCGGCGTGGTCGGCGGGCGGGGCCAGGTCGGCGAGGAGGCCGGCGGCGAATCCGATCAGGGCTCCGCTGACGTGCCCGTACACGAGTGCGAGGGCGACGACGGTGAGGAGCAGCAGGTCGGGTACGGCGCCGGGCAGTTGGAGCCGGCCCAGGACGGTGACCTGGACGACGAGGGCGACCACGACGAGCGTGGCCGAGAGCAGGATCCGGTTGAAGCGCATGGGCGGTCTGCTCCTACTCGTCGGCCGGCTTGCCGGGCACGCTGGCGGACCCGGACGGGGTCACCGTGACGGTGACCGTCGGGGTGGGCTTGGGGGCCTCGGGCTTGGGGGGCAGGACGGCGTCGCGCGGGTCCTCGCGCGGCGGCATCACGACGACGCCGACGATGTCCAGGCGCGAGAACGCGACGGCCGGATTGACCCATACGGTGCGGGTCAGGTCTCCGCGCGAGGGGTCGACCTTGACCACCTCGCCGATCGGCACGCCGGGCACGAACGGCTTGTTGCCGCGCGAGCCGAAGGTGACGAGCCGGTCACCGGGGTTGATCTTGGCCTTGCCGTTGAGCATCTGCACGGACATCGCGCGGTCGCCCTGGCCGGTGGCGAAGCCGAGTTCGCCGGTCTTCTCCAGCCGGGTGCCGACGGTGAAGTCGGGGTCGTTGGCGAGGACGACGGTGGCGGTGTCCGGGCCTACGGTGCTGACCCGGCCGACGAGGCCGTCCCCGTTGAGGACGGTCATGTCGCGTTCGATGCCGTCCTTGCTGCCGGCGTCGATGGTGACGGTCCAGGAGAAGCCCTGGGCCGCTCCTATCGCGATGACCTCGGCGCCCTTGATGCCGTACTGTCCGGCGCCCGCCCGCTTGAGCATCTCGTCGAGCTCGTGGATGCGGCTGCGGGTCTGCTCGTCGCTGCCCAGTTTGGCCTTCAGGGCGGCGTTCTCGCGCTCCAGCGTGGCGATGCGGTTGTGCCGCTCGCCCGAGTCCCGTACCGCCCCTATGGCGTTGGCGACCGGATCGACAGCGGTCGCCACACCTTCCTCGACCGGCCCGAAGACCGCTGCCGCGGCCTGCCGGGCACCGTCGACCGGCGACTCCTCGCCTGCCCTGATGTCCACCGTGATCAACGCGAACGCGATGGCGATCAAAAGCACCAGGAGCAGCCGGCTTTCTCGTGTGTCCCTCACGTGCGGCGGCCGTGCCTTCCTCGTCGGAATTCTCTTTTGCCTGTATATCAACGATCCGCCGCACGGGCCCGGTAGCACCCGTACGGCGGATCCTTGTGTGTTCCGCATGGCCCCTCCGGCAAGGAGGGGTGTCTGTCAGCGACGGGGCTGGGCGTCCAGGACCTGCTGGAGCGCCTCGAACTCCTCGACGCACTTGCCGGAGCCGAGCGCCACGGAGTCGAGCGGGTCCTCGGCGATGTGGATCGGCATGCCGGTCTCCCGGCGCAGCCGTTCGTCGAGGCCGCGCAGCAGGGCGCCGCCGCCGGTCAGGACGATGCCGCGGTCCATGATGTCGCCGGAGAGCTCCGGCGGACATTTGTCGAGCGTGGTCTTGACCGCGTCGACGATGGCGTTGACCGGCTCCTCGATGGCCTTGCGGACCTCGGCGGCCGAGATGACGACCGTCTTGGGCAGGCCGGAGACCAGGTCGCGTCCTCGGATCTCGGTGTGCTCGTCCTTGTCGAGGTCGTACGCCGATCCGATGGTGAGCTTGATCTGTTCGGCCGTCCGCTCACCGAGGAGGAGCGAGTACTCCTTCTTGATGTGCTGGATGATCGCGTTGTCGAGCTCGTCGCCGGCCACCCGGATGGACTGCGCCGTGACGATTCCGCCGAGGGAGATGACGGCGACCTCCGTGGTGCCGCCGCCGATGTCCACGACCATGTTGCCGGTGGCCTCGTGGACGGGCAGGCCCGAGCCGATGGCGGCGGCCATGGGCTCCTCGATGATGTGCACCTGACGGGCGCCGGCCTGCGTGGACGCCTCGATGACGGCGCGTCGCTCCACCCCGGTGATGCCGGAGGGGACACAGACCACGACCCGCGGACGTGCCAGGTATCGGCGCTTGTGGATCTTGAGGATGAAGTACCGGAGCATACGCTCGGTGATCTCGAAGTCGGCGATGACGCCGTCCTTGAGGGGTCGTACGGCGACGATGTTGCCGGGCGTGCGCCCGATCATCTTCTTCGCCTCGGAGCCGACCGCCAGAATGCCGCCGGTGTTCGTGTTGATGGCGACCACGGACGGCTCGTTCAGGACGATCCCCCGGCCCCTCACGTACACCAGCGTGTTGGCGGTCCCGAGGTCGATCGCCATGTCACGGCCGATGAACGACATGTTGTTCCCCTTGTTCCCCATGAGGAGCGTCTGGCCTTCCAGTTGATAGCGGCTGCTGTCAGGTCGGCGAGGTGGGTGTGTGGGTGGAGGCCCCATCGTAGTCACGGTTGTACCGACACCGCGCGACGGGACTCCGGCAATCCCGCCGGAATGGATACCCGCCCCCTTAGTGGTGACGACGCGTCCTGCCCAGGCGTTCCCCCTCGCGCCGGGAAATACCGAAGGGCGACCGAAATTACTTCGGTCGCCCCAGGTCGTGAGCGCTATTTGGCTGATGTCTCGTCAGGAAAGAGTGCTCCGGAAGAGTCAGAGAGCGGGGAAGAACAGCTTCAGTTCGCGTTCCGCGGACTCCTCGGAATCCGAGGCGTGGATCAGGTTCTCCCGGGTGATGGTGCCGAAGTCACCCCGGATGGAGCCGGGCGCCGCGGCGATCGGGTCGGTGGGTCCGGCCAGCTGGCGGACACCTTCGATCACGCGTTCCCCTTCGACGACCAGGGCGACGATCGGACCGCTCGCCATGAAGCCCATGAGGGGCTCGTAGAAGGGCTTGCCCTTGTGCTCGCCGTAGTGCGCCTCCAGGGTCTCCTGGTCCAGCGTGCGCAGCTCCAGTGCGGGAATCGTCCAGCCGGCCTTCCGCTCGATGCGGCCGATGATCTCGCCGACCAGACCACGACGGACGGCGTCGGGCTTGAGCAGGACGAGGGTGCGCTGGGTCATGTTTCGGCTCCTTGCGGCAAACGGGTGCGGTGGGACGAATCTACAGGGCCGTCAGGGGCGGTCCGGCCGGTCCTCGGCCGGGCCCGGAGGGGACCCGTCACGCGGTGTCGGGCGCCGCCGACGCCGCGGACGCCGCGGATGCCCCGGACGCCTCCTGCGCGGCCGCCCACCGCGCCTTGATCGTGTCGATCTTCCTGCCGTAGTGCACCGAGCACCACCACAGGCCGGCGAACACCGCGCCGAGGAAGAACATCGTCGGGACGACGAACCCGCTCACGATCAGGCCGATCTGCAGCGCCCAGCCCAGCTGGACCGCCCCGGGACGCGACAGCATCCCGCACAGCAGCACCGACAGCAGCATCGCGACCCCGCAGACCGTCCAGACCGTGGCCTGGGTCAGGTCGGGGTCCTTCATCGCCACCAGCCCCGCGAAGCCGATCACGAAGAACTCGCCGATCAGCGTGCTCGCACACAGCGTGCGCATCCCTCAGCCCCTCTTCAGCAGCAGGCGGGCCTCGCCCACCGTGATCACGGAACCGGTCACCAGGACCCCGGCCCCTCCGTACTCGGCCTCTTCCTCCGCCAGGGTGATCGCCGCCTCCAGGGCGTCGTCCAGCCGCGGCTCCACCTGCACCCGGTCCCCGCCGAAGACCTCGACCGCCACGGCCGCCAGCTCGTCCGCGCCCATCGACCGGTGGCTGGAGTTCTCCGTGACCACCACCTCCGCGAAGATCGGCTCGAAGGCCGCCAGCACCCCGCGGACGTCCTTGCCCTCGCTCGCGGCCACGACCCCGATCAGCCGGCTGAAGCCGAAGGACTCGGTCACCGCGTCGGCCGTGGCCGCGGCACCCGCCGGGTTGTGCGCCGCGTCCAGGACCACCGTCGGGCTGCGCCGCACGACCTCCATGCGGCCCGGCGAGGTCACCGAGGCGAACGCCCGCTGCACGGTCTCCAGGTCCAGCACCCGCGCGTGCTCCTGGCCGATCCCGAAGAAGGCCTCGACCGCGGCCAGCGCCACCGCCGCGTTGTGCGCCATGTGGGCGCCGTACAGCGGCAGGAAGATGCCGCCGTACTCCCCGCCCACACCGCGCAGCGTCAGCTGCTGGCCGCCGACGGCGACCTCCCGCGAGACGACGCCGAACTCCATGCCCTCGCGGGCCACCGTGGCGTCGACCTCCACGGCCTTCTTCAGCAGCACCTGCGCCGCGTCCACCGGCTGCTGCGCCAGGATCACGGTCGCGTCCTGCTTGATGACGCCGCCCTTCTCCACGGCGATCTCGCCGGGCGTGGAGCCGAGCCGGTCGGTGTGGTCCAGGCTGATCGGGGTGACCACGGCGACCGAGGCGTCGATGACGTTGGTCGCGTCCCAGCTGCCTCCCATGCCGACCTCGACCACCGCCACGTCCACGGGCGCGTCCGCGAAGGCCGCGTAGGCCATTGCGGTGAGCACCTCGAAGAACGACAGCCGGAACTCCTCGGCGGCGTCGACCATCTCCACGTACGGCTTGATGTCCTGGTACGTCTCGACGAACCGCTCGGCGCTGATCGGCGCCCCGTCGAGGCTGATCCGCTCGGTGATCGACTGCACGTGCGGGCTGGTGTAGCGCCCGGTGCGCAGCTCGAAGGCGTTCAGCAGGCACTCGATCATGCGGGCCGTGCTCGTCTTGCCGTTGGTGCCGGTGACGTGGATGGAGGGGTACGCGCGCTGCGGCTCGCCCAGCACGTCCATCAGCGCCGCGATCCGCGACACCGACGGTTCCAGCTTGGTCTCGCCCCAGCGGGTGGAAAGCTCCTGTTCCACCTCCAGCAGCGCCTTCGCGACCTCCGGGTCGACGGGCGGGGCGGGTACCGGGTCGCCCTGGGGCGGTCCGGCCTGGGCGCGCAGGGTACGGCTGCCGGCCTCGATCACCGCCAGGTCGGGGTCGCGGTCGGACTCTTCCGCCACGATCTGGTCGAACTCGTCGAAGGTGCCGGCGAGGTCGTCGTTGTCATCGCGGTCGTGGCTCTCGGGCTGCTGCTCACTCACAGGGCCAGTCTACGGACGGGACCCCGAGGACTTTCGGCCCGGCCCTTCGGGGAGTTTCGGCGGCAAGAGCGACCGGATCGTTGTGCCGGCCTTGCGGGCAGCAGAGAGGTGAACAATGCCGCAGGCCAGTACCAACAAGACGGCTTCCAGCCGCGGCATAGGGATAGACCTGGGGACCGCGAACACCCTCGTCCATGCGCGGGGACACGGGATCGTCCTCAATGAGCCGTCCGTGGTCGCCGTCACAGCGGGCACCACCACCGCCCTTGCCGCCGGGGCGGACGCCAAGGAGACCATCGGCCGCACCCCGGCTCCATCACCGCGATCCGCCCCCTCAAGGGCGGCGTGATCTGCGACTACGAGCCGCCAAGGCCGTGCACCTGATCGAGGAGCCGATGGCGGCGGCGATCGGCTCCGGACCGCCCGTGGCCGAACCGCGCTGCCGCGGCCTGATCCACGAAGACCGCCCGGACAGGGCCTAGCCGCGCGGGAGCGTGGCCACGACCTCGTACGCGTCCTGCGTGCGCCGCGCCGTCAGGGTCCCGCCCAGGCTGCGTACGCGCTCGGACATGCTCGCCGTGCCGGAGCCCGCCGAGACGGGGGCCCGGCCCGGGTTCCGGGCCGGCAGCGCGTTGCTCACGGCGATCCGCAGCTGGGGCCCGTCCGCCGCGATCGACACGTCGATGGTCTCGCCGTGCGCGTGCTTGGCGGCGTTGGTCAGGCACTCCTGCACCACCCGGTAGACCGCCGCCTGCCGCAGCGGCGACAGCGCGTGCACCTCCCGGTCCATGGCGAGCCGCACGGGCGACCCCGCCCGCCCGCTCTCCTCGGCCAGCGCGGGCAGCCCGTCCACGCCCGGGGTCGCGGCCCGCTCCCCGCGCTGCACGATGATCTCGTTGAGCACCAGGTGCGCCCGGCGCGCGGTGTCGGCCAGCTCCTCGAAGTCCTTCGCGTGCGTCGTCTCGCGCGCCCGCACCGACAGCACCTCGGAGCGCACCGTCAGCAGGGTCAGCTCCCGGCCGACGAAGTCGTGGACGTCACGGGCGACGGAGGTGCGCTCCTGCTGGACGGCCTGCAGCACGGCGGACTCGGCCCGCCGGGCGGAGAGCTCCCCCACCAGGTCGCGCCGGTAGGCGGCGATGCCCACCGCCGCGGCGAGCACCCCGATGGGCACGAACAGGCCGAGGAAGCCGCTGAGCGTCTCGGCCTTGTCCGCCGCCCAGCCCGGCACGCAGGAGAACAGGAGCAGCGCGAAGCCGACGTACCCGATCGTGGCCAGGACGGCGGCCCGCCGGCCCCGGTAGCGGCCCACCGAGTACAGCGCGAACTGGATCAGGGTCAGCTCGTGCAGCCATCCGATGAAGAGCAGCGCGGCCACGTACGAGATCCAGGGCGTCCGGCGGCGCACCAGCAGACTCGCGCAGCCCACGGCGAGCACGACGGCCGCGGCGGGCCCGCTCAGCGAGTTGTCGGCGGCGGCGAGTCCCGGCAGGTCGAGGGCCATCAGGCCGAGGCAGCTCAGTGCCGTGAGCACGTCCAGCGCCCGCGGGGATCCGGCCCAGCTCTCGGTGAGCCGGCGGCCGGAGGCCACCCACCGGTGGTACGCCGAGACGAGGGGCTGGACGCGCATGCCCTCCATCATCCGTGGTCAGCGGATCGGATCGGATCGACGGAGGCCGAAAGCGGAGTGATCTAGGGCACTTCGGACAGGTCGGAGGTCCCGGCATCCCGCGACCCTGCTGGTGCCGCTGGCCGGGTACGCGGTGCCGGCCGCGCTGGTCCCGGCGCGGTTCGGCACCCGCCTGCTGTGAGACCGTCCCCCGGACGGGGAACGCATAAGGCGAAGGCCCCCGCGTCGACCGACGGTGCGGGGGCCTTCGCCCGGTGCCTGTTCCTGCGCCTACGGACCGCTAGGCGGCGGGCAGCGCGGCCAGCTGGGCCTGGAGGCGCGCGATGTCCGCCTCGGCCTTGGCGAGCCGGCCCTTGATCTTGTCCACGACGTTGTCGGGGGCCTTGGCGATGAACGCCTCGTTCCCCAGCTTCGCCTCGGCCTGCTGCTTCTCCTTCTCGGCGGCGGCCAGGTCCTTGTTCAGCCGCTTGCGCTCCGCCGGGATGTCGATCGTGCCCGACAGGTCGAGCGCGACGGTGGCACCGCCCACCGGGAGGGTCGCGGTGGCCTCGAAGCCCTCGCCCTCCGGCTGCAGGCGCAGCAGCTGGCGGATGGCGGCCTCGTGCAGGACCAGCGTCGTGCCGGACAGGTCCAGGCGGCCCGGGACCTTCTGCTTGTCGTCGAGGTTCTGCTCCCTGCGGAACCGGCGGACCTCACGGACCAGGCTCTGGACGGCCTCGATCTCGGCCTCGGCAGCCGCGTCGCGGAAGCCGCTGTCCTTCGGCCAGTCGGCGATCACGAGGGACTCGCCACCGGTCAGCGTGGTCCACAGGGTCTCGGTGACGAACGGGACCACCGGGTGCAGCAGGCGCAGCATGACGTCGAGGACCTCGCCGAGGACCCGGGCGGAGGCCTTGGCCTGCTCGCCGCCCGCGAAGAAGGTCGTCTTCGACAGCTCCACGTACCAGTCGAAGACCTCGTCCCACGCGAAGTGGTAGAGGGAGTCCGACAGCTTCGAGAACTGGTAGTCCTCGTAGAACGCGTCGACCTCGGCCACGGTCTTGTTGAGCCGCGACAGGATCCAGCGGTCGGTCGCCGACATCTCCTCGACGGCCGGCAGCTCGCCCTCGATCGTGGCGCCGTTCATCAGCGCGAAGCGCGTGGCGTTCCAGATCTTGTTGGCGAACTTGCTGGACGCCTGGACCCAGTCCTCGCCGATCGGGACGTCGACGCCCGGGTTGGCGCCGCGGGCCAGGGTGAAGCGGACGGCGTCGGAGCCGTACCGGTCCATCCAGTCCAGCGGGTTGACCGCGTTGCCGAAGGACTTCGACATCTTCTTGCCGCGCTCGTCACGGACCATGCCGTGCAGGGCGATGGTGTGGAACGGCGGGGTGCCGTCCATCGCGTACAGGCCGAACATCATCATCCGGGCGACCCAGAAGAAGAGGATGTCGTAGCCGGTGACCAGGACGGAGTTCGGATAGAACTTCGCCAGGCTCTCGGTCCGGTTCGGCCAGCCGAGCGTGGAGAAGGGCCACAGGCCCGACGAGAACCACGTGTCGAGGACGTCGGTGTCCTGGGTCCAGCCCTCGCCCGCGGGCGGCTGCTCGTCCGGTCCGACGCAGACGACCTCGCCGTTCGGGCCGTACCAGACGGGGATGCGGTGGCCCCACCACAGCTGGCGCGAGATGCACCAGTCGTGGAGGTTGTCGACCCAGTCGAAGTAGCGCTTCTCCATCTCCTGCGGGTGGATCTTGACCCGGCCGTCGCGGACCGCGTCACCGGCGGCCTGGGCGAGCGGGCCGACCTTGACCCACCACTGCATGGACAGACGCGGCTCGATGGTGGTCTTGCAGCGCGAGCAGTGGCCGACGGAGTGGGTGTACGGGCGCTTCTCGGCGACGATCCGGCCCTCGGCGCGCAGCGCGGCGACGATGGCGGAGCGGGCCTCCAGCCGGTCCAGGCCCTGGAAGGGGCCGTGGGCCGTGATGATGGCGTGCTCGTCCATGACGGCGAGGTTCGGCAGGCCGTGGCGCTGGCCGATCTCGAAGTCGTTCGGGTCGTGCGCCGGGGTCACCTTGACGGCGCCGGTGCCGAACTCCGGGTCGACGTGCTCGTCCGCGACGACCGGGATGCGGCGGCCGGTCAGCGGCAGCTCGATCTCGGTGCCGACGAGGTGCTTGTAGCGCTCGTCCTCCGGGTGGACGGCGACGGCGGTGTCGCCGAGCATCGTCTCGGCGCGGGTGGTCGCCACGACGATGGAGGCGTCACCCTCGCCGTACCGGATGGAGACGAGCTCGCCCTCGTCGTCCTGGTACTCGACCTCGATGTCGGAGATCGCGGTGAGGCAGCGCGGGCACCAGTTGATGATGCGCTCGGCCCGGTAGATGAGCTCGTCGTCGTAGAGCTTCTTGAAGATGGTCTGGACGGCCTCGGAGAGGCCCTCGTCCATGGTGAAGCGCTCGCGCGACCAGTCGACACCGTCACCGAGGCGGCGCATCTGGCCGGAGATCTGCCCGCCGGACTCGCCCTTCCACTGCCAGACGCGCTCGACGAACGCCTCGCGGCCCAGGTCGTGGCGGGACTTGCCCTCCTTGGCGAGCTCGCGCTCGACGACGTTCTGGGTGGCGATGCCGGCGTGGTCCATGCCGGGCTGCCACAGCGTCTCGAAGCCCTGCATGCGCTTGCGGCGGGTCAGGGCGTCGATGAGCGTGTGCTCGAAGGCGTGGCCCAGGTGGAGCGAGCCCGTGACGTTCGGCGGCGGGATGACGATGGTGTACGGCGGCTTCTCGCTCTTCGCGTCGGCCTCGAAATACCCACGCTCTACCCAGCGCTCGTAGAGCTTCCCCTCTACCTCGGCCGGCGTGTAGGCGGTCGGCAATTCGGAGTTGGGGCTGCTGGGTGTCTGCGTGTTCTCGGTCACGGGCCACAGTTTACGGCCGTAACAGTCCAGTCATGAAACCGGTAATGAGGGGGCCCGCCGCCCCGGGCGCCATCCGCTTCCGCCAGGATGTGTGAAACGGATAAGCAAAACGGATAGCCAACCTCATTGGGGGACGCGGGATGAGTTACAACCAGCCAGGGCCCTACGGGCAGCAGCCGCAGCAGCCGGGACCGTACGGGCAGCAGCCGCAGCCGGGTCCGTACGGCCAGCCCGCCCCCCAGCCCGGGCCGTACGGGCAGCCCGCCCCGCAGCCGGGCTACGGCTACCCGCAGCAGCCGGGCGTTCCCCCGCAGGGCTACCCGCAGCAGCCTCCGACGCCGGCGTACGGCTACCCGCAGCAGCAGGCTCCGTACGGCGGGCAGCCGCCGAAGAAGTCCAAGGCCGGGGTGATCATCGCCGTGGTCGTCGCGGTCGCGGTCGTCGCGGGCGCCGGCTGGTACTTCACGCAGGGCGGCGGCGCGGGCGGCGCCATCGCGGCCGACACCAAGGGATACAAGCTGGTCGCGCCGGAGTCGGTGGACGACTTCAAGAAGGACCCGAAGTACGAAGAGAAGCCCTTCACCGACAAGGACAAGAAGGAAGCCGAGGCGGTGGGCGTCAAGAACGCCACCCAGGTGGGCATGAACTACCAGGCCGGCGACCCGAAGAACCCGCTGTCGGCCAAGGGCCTCAACTTCTCCGGTGTCTACGGTGAGGTCAGCGACCCGGAGAAGGCGGTGGACGGATACTTCGCCATGGCCAAGCTGAACGCCGCCAAGGAGGGCAAGTCGGAGGTGCAACTCGTCGGCAGCCCCAAGACGATGAACCCCGCGGGCTTCAAGGGCGCCGTCATGAAGTGCCAGGACATCAAGTTCACCTCGAAGGACACCAGCACCAAGGGGCCCAAGGAGGCCACGGTGCCGTTCTGCATCTGGGGTGACTACAGCACCCTGACCATGGTCAGCGCCTCTGACGTGGCGTCCATCCTCGCCGGCAAGCCGGGCTACACCCAGGAGCAGGCCGCGGAGCTCGCCGCGAAGCTCTACAACACCGCCCGCGTCAAGAAGTAGCGGCACGGCAGGACATGCAGAAGGGGCGCCCCCGGCCGGGGGCGCCCCTTCTGCTTGCCGCTCTGCGGGCTACGCGGACTTCTCGTGCGGGCCCTGGTCCTTCGGGACGATCCGGGGGACCAGCGTCGGGTTGACGTTGGAGCGGACCACGTCGGACGTGATGACCACGCGGGCCACGTCCTTGCGGGACGGGACCTCGTACATCACCGACATGAGGACCTCTTCCATGATGGCGCGCAGGCCGCGCGCGCCGGTCTGGCGGAGGATCGCCTGGTCGGCGATGGCCTCGAGGGCCTCGCGCTCGAAGTCCAGCTCGACACCGTCGAGTTCGAACAGCCGCTGGTACTGCTTCACCAGGGCGTTGCGCGGCTCGATCAGGATCTGGAGCAGGGCCTCGCGGTCCAGGTTGTGCACGGAGGTCAGCACGGGGAGGCGGCCGATGAACTCGGGGATCATCCCGAACTTCACCAGGTCCTCCGGCATGACCTCCTGGAACTGGTCGCTGGCCTCGATCTCGCGCTTCGAGCGGATCGTCGCCCCGAAGCCGATGCCCTTGGCGCCCGCACGCGACTCGATGATCTTCTCCAGGCCGGCGAAGGCGCCGCCCA
Organism: Streptomyces sp. NPDC029164; assembly: GCF_055563995.1. Lineage (NCBI taxonomy): Bacteria > Bacillati > Actinomycetota > Actinomycetes > Kitasatosporales > Streptomycetaceae > Streptomyces > Streptomyces sp. NPDC029164. The sequence goes on from NZ_JBVHWW010000027.1 coordinate 99,963, forward strand.
CGATGAAGAGCACGTTCGTCGTGTCGATCTGGATGAACTCCTGGTGCGGGTGCTTCCGGCCACCCTGCGGCGGTACGGAGGCGGTCGTGCCTTCCAGGATCTTCAGGAGGGCCTGCTGCACGCCCTCACCGCTCACATCACGCGTGATCGACGGGTTCTCGCTCTTGCGGGCCACCTTGTCGATCTCGTCGATGTAGATGATCCCGGTCTCGGCCTTCTTGACGTCGTAGTCGGCGGCCTGGATCAGCTTCAGCAGGATGTTCTCGACGTCCTCGCCGACGTACCCGGCCTCCGTCAGCGCCGTCGCGTCGGCGATGGCGAACGGGACGTTCAGCATGCGGGCGAGGGTCTGCGCGAGCAGCGTCTTGCCGGAACCGGTGGGGCCCAGCAGCAGGATGTTGGACTTCGCGAGCTCGATCGCGTCGTCCCGGCCCTGCGCGCCGCCGTTCTCGCCGGCCTGGACCCGCTTGTAGTGGTTGTAGACCGCTACGGAGAGGGCCTTCTTCGCCGGCTCCTGGCCGACGACGTAGCTCTCCAGGAACTCGTAGATCTCACGGGGCTTGGGGAGTTCCTCCCACCGGACCTCGGAGGTCTCCGCGAGTTCTTCTTCGATGATCTCGTTGCAGAGGTCGATGCACTCGTCGCAGATGTACACACCGGGTCCTGCGATGAGCTTCTTCACCTGCTTCTGGCTCTTTCCGCAGAACGAGCACTTGAGCAGGTCGCCGCCGTCACCGATGCGTGCCACGAGGTGCTTCCCCTTCGCCTGGGAGACGCCTGGTTCAGCGCTCCTGGTGCCTCATATCCGACGGTACCTTGCCGGGGGCCCCGTGCGGGGCCCCCTTGACGTGGTTCACATCGCCGAATCCGGCGGCGGTTCCACGCCAACTGGCGGCAAGGATCAGTGCGAACTCTTGCGGGTGGAGATGATCTGGTCGATCAGGCCGTACGCGAGCGCGTCCTCGGCCGTCAGGATCTTGTCGCGCTCGATGTCGTCGCGGATCTTCTCGATCGGCGTCGTCGAGTGCTTGGCCAGCATGGTCTCCAGCTGGTCGCGCATGCGCAGGATCTCGTTGGCCGCGATCTCGAGGTCCGAGAGCTGCTCACGGCCGGTGCCGCCGGAGGGCTGGTGGATCAGCACACGGGCGTTCGGCAGGGCCATGCGCTTGCCGGGGGTGCCGGCGGCGAGCAGGACCGCGGCGGCGGAGGCCGCCTGGCCCATGCAGACCGTCTGGATGTCCGGCTTCACGAACTGCATCGTGTCGTAGATCGCCGTCAGCGCGGTGAAGGAGCCGCCGGGGCTGTTGATGTAAATCGAGATGTCGCGGTCCGGGTCCATCGACTCCAGGCACAGCAGCTGCGCCATGACGTCGTTGGCGGACGCGTCGTCGATCTGCACGCCGAGGAAGATCACGCGCTCCTCGAAGAGCTTCGCGTACGGGTCGTACTCGCGCACGCCCTGCGAGGTGCGCTCGACGAAGCGCGGGATGACGTAGCGGTTGTCCACCTGCGGGCCGGTGTAGAGGCCGTTGGCGCTGGCGGAGAAGTTGTTCTGCATCTGGGTGTTCACCATCCTGGTGGCGTTCTGCGGGCTGTCGACTGCCGGGTGCTGACGGTGGTGCCGGGATCAGGCCCCGGTGCCGCCGCCGCCCGGAACGTTGGACGCGGCCGAGATGATCTCGTCGATGAGGCCGTAGTCCTTGGCCTCCTCGGAGGTGAACCAGCGGTCGCGGTCACCGTCGCGGATGATCGCCTCGACGGTCTGGCCCGAGTGGAACGCGGTGATCTCGGCCATCCGCTGCTTGGTGCGCAGCAGGTACTGGGCCTGGATCTTGATGTCCGACGCGGTGCCACCGATGCCGGCGGAGCCCTGGTGCATCAGGATGTCGGTGTTCGGCAGGGCGAAGCGCTTGCCCTTGGCGCCACCGGTGAGCAGGAACTGCCCCATCGAGGCCGCCATGCCCATGCCGATGGTCACGACGTCGTTGGGGATGTACTGCATGGTGTCGTAGACGGCCATGCCGGCCGTCACGGAGCCACCGGGGCTGTTGATGTAGAGGTAGATGTCCTTCTCCGGCTCGGCGGCCAGGAGCAGGAGCTGTGCGGTGATCTTGTTCGCGATGTCGTCGTCAACCTGCTGGCCGAGGAAGATGATGCGCTCGCCGAGCAGCCGGTTGTAGACATGGTCGCCGAGGCCGCCACCGATGGACGGCTCACCCGCGGCGTAAGGCTTCAGATTCGTCACGTATCCACCTGCTCGTCTCCGACGGCCATGTGCCGTCTCAGCGTCTCGTTCTGGGGCGCGGTCCGGCCGGAGCGGACGAGTCCGCCGGCGCCCGGGTACTCACGTGCCCTCGTATTCATGGACCCTAACGCGCAGGTCGGACAACGCCATCCCGCTTCCCGAACTGTTCGCTCGGAGCGCAAGGTCCCGGGGCCGTTGGGGCGCCATGCCGAAGGGCCCGGACGCGGCTGCGTACGGGCCCTTCGGGACACTGCTCAGTGGGCTTCGCCCGGGGTGTTACTTGGCCTCGTCGGCCTTGGCCTCGTCGTCACCGTCGACGGCGGCCTCGACGGTCTCGACGACCGTCTCCTCGTCCTCGTCGGACAGGTCCACGACGTCACCGTTGGTGTCGACGACCTTGGCGGCCTCGACGACGACCGCGAGGGCCTTGCCGCGGGCGACCTCGCCGACGAGCATCGGAACCTGGCCACCCTCGACGACCGCCTGGGCGAACTGGTCGGGGGACATGCCGGAGGACTGGGCGCGGCGCATGAGGTGCTCGGTGAGCTCCTCCTGGTTGACGCCCAGCTTCTCCTTGTTGACCAGCGCGTCGAGGACGAACTGGGTCTTGATGCCCTTGATCGCCTGCTCGGAGGTCTCGGCGTCGAACTCCTCGACCGTCTTGCCCTGGAACTCCAGGTACTTCTCGATGGTCAGACCCATCTGGCCGAGCTGGTGGTGCTCCAGGTTGTGCTTGCGGGTCTGGACCTCGTCCGCGAGCAGCTTCTCGGGGATCGGGACCTCGACGAGCTCCAGCAGCTTCTCCAGGACGCGCTCCTGGGCCTGCGTGGCCTGGTCGTACTGCTTCATGTTCTCGAGGCGCTTGCGGCTGTCCGCCTTGAGGTCCTCAAGGGTGTCGAACTCGCTCGCCATCTGCGCGAACTCGTCGTCCAGCTCCGGGAGCTCCTTGGCGGAGACCTTGGTGACCTTGACGGTGACCTCGGCGTCCTTGCCCTCGGCGGAGCCGCCCTTCAGCTGGGAGGTGAAGGTGGCCTCGCCACCGGCCTCCAGGCCCGTGACGGCCTCGTCGATGCCCTCGAGGAGCTCGCCCGAGCCGATGGTGTACGAGACGTCGGAGGCGACGCCGTCGGGCAGCACCTCGCCGTCGACCTTGGCCTCCAGGTCGAGGGTGACGACGTCACCGTCGGCGGCGGCGCGCTCGACGTCCTTGGTGGAGCCGAAACGGCCGCGCAGCTGCTCGACCGACTTCTCGACGTCCTCGTCGGAAACCTCGATGGCGTCGACCTCGACCTCGATGCCGGAGTAGTCCGGGATCTCGATCTCGGGACGGACGTCGACCTCGGCGGTGAAGGCCAGCAGCTCGCCGTCCTTCAGCTCCGTGATGTCCACCTCGGGCTGGCCCAGCGGGTTCAGGTCGGCCTCGTTGACGGCCTCGGTGTAGAACTTCGGGAGGGCGTCGTTGACGGCCTCCTCCAGCACCGCACCGCGGCCGAAGCGCTGGTCGATGACGCGGGCCGGGATCTTGCCCTTGCGGAAGCCCTTCACCGTGACCTGCTGGTTGATCTTCTTGTACGCCGCGTCGAGGCTGTCCTTGAGCTCCTCGAAGGGCACCTCAACAGTGAGCCGAACCCGAGTCGGGTTCAGGGTCTCCACGGCGCTCTTCACGGTTCGGTCTCCTTGTGGCTGACTTCTGGGGGATCTGCCGTCTCGCTGTGATTCAGCGGTTCAGCGGACTTCGGCCCGGTACATCAGACACACGGGCACGCAGCTTGCATAGTAGCCGCAAGCGGCAATCAGCCCACAACGCGATCTTGTGGAGACACTGCTGTTGGTCGGGGTGGCCGGATTCGAACCGACGACCTTCCGCTCCCAAAGCGGACGCGCTACCAAGCTGCGCCACACCCCGTCGGTGCGACACGTAGGGTACATGCCCGGAGACCCTCTGATGTGCGGGGTTTCCCGATGCGTTTCGGGACCGTCCGGGGCGTGCGCGCGAAATGTGGTGTGCGCTCCCCCTGTACGACCCGCTAGGATGCTGTCCGTGCCGCGGTCCCGTACCTGCGGCGCGCGCGTTGCGGGTGTAGCTCAATGGTAGAGCACTAGTCTTCCAAACTAGCTACGCGGGTTCGATTCCCGTCACCCGCTCTGAAGCACAAAGGGCCAGGTCAGAGGATGTTTCCTCGACCTGGCCCTTCGTCGTTCCCGGAGGCTCCGATCAGCCTCGCGTGCCCCCTGCGTGCCGCTTGCGCCGTGGATCTCCCTCTGTGCTCTCGGGACGACCAACGGGTCTGCCGGGGCTCGTACGCGATCTTCCGAACCAGCCCTCTGCCGGTGGGGGGCGGCTCAGAGTTTGATGTTGGCGATCATCGTCGCGAGGGAGTTGAGGAAACGGTTCACGTCGTCCGCGATCGAGCTGGACGCCAGGAAGAAACCGAAGAGGGCCGCGACGATGGCGGGGCCCGTCTTGATGTGGTTGCCGCGGATCAGCACCACCAGGATGACCGCCAACAGAACCACCACTGACAGCGAAATGGCCACTACTGATCACACCTTCGGTCGTCCCCTGGTCGGCCCGGGGCGCGCGGCCAGGCACACCCCCACATGGACCATCCTCCCACCAACGGGCCCCGGCTATCCGCCCGGTGGCGAATCGCCGTGGTTCCGTTTCCGCCAACCACATGTGCGCCGGGCATGTTTCGGGCGCGGGGCCCGGGTTACGGGGCGGTGAGACCGAGCAGGGACCGGACATACGCGTACTTCGCGGACAGCCGTTCGCGCGTGGGGCCGTCCAGTACGGAGAGGCGTACGGGGTCGGCGTTGTGCGCCAGGTCGGCCTCCTTGACGAGGAGCGCGCCGGGCGTGGCGAGGATGCGGGCCGTGTACTGCTCGACCGGTTCGCCCGGGCGCTTGGTGACCGCGAGGACCATGTCCTTCACCTCGGGGGGAAGGGCGGCGGAATCCAGCCAGGTGAGGCTGAGGGCCTCGTCCTCGATCGCGTCGTGGAGCCAGGCCGCCGCCTGCTGTTCGGGGCTGCCGCCGCGCAGGCGGACCCCCTCGGCCACGGCCGCGAGGTGCTCGGCGTAGGGCCGGCCGGCCTTGTCGGTCTGGCCCTCGTGCGCCGTGCGCGCCAGGGCCTCGACCTCCACGAGTGTCAGGGGACGGCTGGTCATGCGATCTCCCTCGCTGCTGTGCCGAGGGCCTCGGCGGCCCGGCGTACATCCGCCCGCGTGGTACGCCAGTTGGAGAACGCGGCGCGCAGGGCGGGGGTTCCACCGTAGACGGTCGGGGTGACGAAGACCTCGGCGGCCGCGGCCTCGCGCAGGGCGGCCAGCCGGGCGGGAGTGGGATCGGCGGCGAGGGTGAAGCAGACGACGTTGAGGCGGACCGGGGCGAGGAGGGTGAAGGCGGGGTCCTCCTCCAGTGCGGCTCCCAGCGCGCGGGCGCAGGCGATGTCGCGTTCGACGATCTCGCGGTGGCCCTGGCGCCCGTAGGCCCGGAGCGTGAACCAGGCGGCGAGGGCGCGCAGCCGGTGGGAGTTCTCCGGGGTGAGGTGGACGAGGTCGGGGTGGTCGCCGAGGGGGCCGAGGTAGGCGGCGGAGTTCTGGAAGACGCGGGCCTGGAGGTCTCGGCGGCGGGTGAACTGAACGGCGCTGTCGTAGGGGACGTTGAGCCACTTGTGCAGGTCGACGCAGAGGGAGTCGGAGGCGTCGAGGCCGGCGGCGAGGTGCGCGTGCTCCGGGGAGAGGGCGGCGAAGGCGCCGAACGCGGCGTCGGTGTGCAGCCAGAAGTCGTGGCGTTCGCGCAGGGCGGTGATGGCGGGCAGGTCGTCGAAGTCGACGGTGTTGACGGTGCCCGCGTTGGCGACGACGACGGCCGGGCCGGGGGTGTCGGCGAGCGCGCGGTCCAGGGCGGCCGGGTCCACGGCCTCGCGGCCGGGCAGGGTCGGGACCGTGACGAGGGAGCTCCGGCCCAGGCCGAGGACCGAGAGGGCCTTGCCGATCGAGGAGTGCGGGGCGCCGGAAAGCACCCGGACCGTGCCGAGGGCGGCTACGCCGTCGTCGGCCGGGGAGACGCCGAGGCGTTCGCCGAGCCATTCGCGGGCGATGGCAAGGCCGGTGGTGTTGGACATGGTGGCGCCGCTGACGAACGTGCCGGTGTGGGCGGCGGAGAGGTGGAAGAGGTCGCGGAGCCAGGTGATGGTTTCGCGTTCGAGGTCCTGGCCGGCGCCGTCCAGGGCGGAGTTGGAGTTCTGGTCGTGGGCGGCGGTGAGCCAGTCTCCGGCGAGGGCGGCGGGGGTGGCTCCGCCGGTGACGAAGCCGAGGTAGCGGGGGCCGGCGGAGGCCGAGAGCCGCGGCTCCCAGCGCGCGCGGAAGGCGGCGAGGGCGGCGGCCGTGCCGGTGCCGTGCTCGGGCAGGGGTTCGGGGTCGAGGGGCTTGCCGGCATGCGGTACGACGGGACGCGCGTCCAGCGTGGCGAGCGCGTCGGTGGCGGCGCGGCGGGTGGCGTCGAGCAGGTCGGGGAGCCGGGCGAGGTCGGCGGCGAGCGTGCGGTCCATGGGGGCACGGTAGGCGCGCCGCGCCCTGCCGGGGCGGGCCAATCCGCGCGGATTGGCCCGCGCGTCGCCGCGTCGCCGTGTCGCCGTGTCGCCGCGTCGCCGCGTCGCCGTGTCGCCGCCGGCCGGACGGGGCGGGCAGGCCGGGCGGCGCAGGCGGGCGCGCTGGCCGGGCGGCCGGGCCGGGTTTGGTGGGGGCGGTTTCGGCGGGGCCGGGCGCGCGCCGGGACGTCTCCTCGGACGCCGAACGTGACGAGGGGTCGGAGAGTCTGGCGGAAGTGCGTTCGGCGCCCTGCGGGGATCGCCCCGACACACACCCGACCCCGGGGGTCGGAGGCTCCCGCCGGAACCCGCTGGGGGGGGAGGGTGGGCCAGGGCGTTTGGCGCCCTGTGGGGATCGCCCCGGCACATGCCCGGCCCCGCCGGAACGGGTGGGCAGTGGGAGGGGAGGGTTTGTGCGGCCTCTGGGGTGGTGCGTCGTAGGGTCGGCGGATGATCGCGAAGCGGTGGATGGGTGGCGTTGTCGGGGGCGTTGTCGTCGCGGGGGTGCTGGCGGGGTGCAGTACGCCGCCGGCGCCGCGGGCCGCGCCGGGGCCGACCTCCGGGCCGCAGGCCAGACCCACGCGGCACGACACCGAGGCGAGGCCGGACCGGAACTCGCCCGCCCCTGACGGCAAGTGCCCCGAGGGTGGGGTCCGGCTCGTCGAGACGGGCGGGGACGCGGCGATGGGGCTGCGGGTGGAGGGCTTCCAGCTGGTCAACTGCGGTACGGAGCCCTACGTACTGGAGGGCTACCCGGAGGTGTCGCTGCGGGACAGCCGCAACGATCCGCTGGAGGTCACGGTGGAGCACGGCGCGGAGGGCATCACCACGGGCGTGCCGAACATCGAGGCGGCCCCGAAGCGGGTGACGCTGGCGCCGGGACAGGCCGCGTCGTGGTCGGTGGTGTGGCGCAACCTCGTCACCGACGCGACCGTGACGGCCACGACGGTGCCGGTGCTGGAGATCGCGCCCCGCCCCGGAGCGCCCCGGCTGTGGCTGCGGCTGGCCCGGCCGTTCGACCTCGGGAACACCGGGAAGCTCGGGATCGGCCCGTGGACGGCGGTGACCCGGTGATCGTCTGGCTCAACGGGCCCTTCGGGGGCGGCAAGACCCAGACGGCGTACGAGGTGCACCGGCGGCTGCCGGGAAGCGTCGTGTGCGATCCCGAGCACGTCGGGTTTGGGCTCCACCGGATGCTGCCGCCCGCGCTGCGCGGCGATTTCCAGGACCTTCCTGCCTGGCGCCAGGGAGTGTTCGAGGTACTGGACCTCGCGGCGCGGCGGCATCCGGGCGTGGTGCTGGTGCCGATGACGGTCACGGAGCCGGTCTATTTCGCTCAGACCGTGGGACGGCTGCGCGAAGAGGGGCACGACGTACGGCATTTCGCGCTGCTGGCGCAGCGGGAGACGGTGCTGCGGCGGCTGCGGGAGCGGGGGCTGGGCCGCGGGCTGAAGCGGGAGAGCTTCGCGGTGGCCCGGCTGGACGGGTGCCTGGAGGCGCTGCGCGCGCCCGAGTTCGCGCAGCACGTGACGACTGATCGGCTGACCGTGTCCGAGGTCGCCGAGCGTGTGGCCGGTGCCGCGGGCCTGGACCTTGCGCCGAACACCGACGGGCCGTTGCGGGGGCGGGTCCGGCGCGCGCTGATCGGCGTACAACACATCCGCTTCGGCTAGCCGGTGCCGGGGCTCCGCCCCGCACCCCACCCTCAAACGCCGGCGAGGCTGGAGAGGGCTCGGCGGGGTGGGGCATACCCCACTCCGTTCAGGCGGAGCGGCGGATGAGGAGCAGGGCGCGGTCGTCGTTGACGTCCTTGGCGACCTTCTCGATGAGGTGCCAGGCGGCGCCCTCCCAGCCGGCGGCGACGTAGCGGTCGGCCTCGCCGGTGAGGCGGTCGATGCCCTCGCTGAGCTCGCGGTCGGAGGTCTCGACGAGGCCGTCGGTGAAGAGCATCAGGACGTCGCCGGGGCGGAGGTTGCCGCGGGCGGGGATGAATTCGGCGCCGTCGTAGACACCGAGCAGCGGGCCCTCGCCGGACTTCTCCTGCCAGCGGCCGGTGCCCGCGGAGAGCTGGAGGGCGGGGAGGTGGCCGGCCGAGAGGAGTTCGTAGTCGCCGGTCTCCAGGTCGAGGACCAGGTGGATGGAGGTGGCGAAGCCCTCGTCCCAGTCCTGGCGGAGCAGGTAGCCGTTGGCGGCGGGCAGGAAGCCGTGCGGGGGGAGGGCGCCGAGGAGGCCGCCGAAGGCTCCGGAGAGGAGGAGGGCGCGGGAGCCCGCTTCCATGCCCTTGCCGGAGACGTCGGTCAGGACGATCTCCAGGGTGCGGCCGCCGTTGGTGCGGGCGGCGACGACGAAGTCGCCGGAGAAGGACTGGCCGCCGGCCGGGCGCAGGGCCATCTCGCGGTGCCAGCCGCGCGGCAGGCCGGGCAGTTTGCTCTGGACGCGGATCCGCTCGCGCAGGTCGAAGAGCATGGTGCCGCCGCGTCGCCAGGGCACGCCGACGCGGCTGCGGAACTGGGCGATGACCAGTCCGAAGAACCCACAGGCGGCGACGACGAGGACGGTTCCGGGGGTGACGCGCGCCGGGCCCTGGGTGTAGGGGCCGAGCACGACGGCCTCGACGATCAGCGCGGCCGCGGAGGCGGCGTACAGGCCGAGCAGGCTGGCGGGGCGCAGCAGCAGCCCGCCGGCCACGATCGGCAGGACGAGCGCCGAGGGCGAGAACCAGACGGGCAGCATCATCGTGCCGCAGGCGATGGCGGGGACGGTCAGGAGCAGCCCGGCGAAGGCGAGCCAGTCGGAGGCGTCGCCGCGAAAGTAGTCGACCGCCGATTTGCGCAGGGCGGTGCGGCCCCGGTGCGACAGCATGCGCATCCGGGCCATGAGGGATTCCACGCGTGCTCCGGCCATTGCTCCGGGACCCTATCCATCCTGGCTGTGGATGCGCAGGGGTACCCCCGGACCCGGGGCCCGTCGGCGCCCGAAAACACTTCGACCGGGACGGAATGCCCTGATAGGGATGGCCGTATGGCTCTTGAGATGCGCGTATTACAGGCTGATGAGTGGGATGTCTGGTACGACCACCTGGAACTGGCGTTCGGTGGTGTGCCCGAATCCCCCGAAGAGCGGAACCTCTACAGGGCGCTGACGGAAGCGGAGCGCTCGCTCGGTGTCTGGGACGGCGCCGCGTGCGTCGGCTCGGCCGGCGCCTTCAGCTTCCGGCTCTCCGTCCCGGGCGGGGCGGTCGTCCCCGCGGCCGGGGTCACGATGGTGGGCGTCTCCCCCACCCACCGCCGGCGCGGGGTGCTCAGCTCCCTGATGCGGCGGCAACTGGACGACATCCGGGCGGGTGGCGAGCCGATCGCCGTGCTGACGGCCTCGGATCCGGCGATCTACGGGCGGTTCGGTTACGGCACCGCGACGTACGCCCTGGAAGTGGACATCGACACGACCCGGGTACGGCTCTCCGTGCCGCCGGGGACGGACGAGGTGCGGCTGCGCCTCGTCGACCCGTCGGCGGCGCTGGCCGACTGCGAGCGGGTGTACGCGGCGCTGGTCCCGCGGCGGCCGGGCATGACGGCCCGGCAGCCGGGCTGGGAGGGGCAGGCGCTGCTGGACCCGCCCGGGATGCGCTCCGGTGCGTCACCGCTGAAGTGCGTGGTCGCCGAGCGGGCGGACGGCGAGGTGGTCGGGTACGCGCGCTACCGGGTGAAGGCCGACTGGAGCCGGTCCGGCTCGGACGGCAAGGTCGAGGTGAGCGACCTCGACGCGCTGGATCCGGCGGCGTGCGCGGCGCTGTGGCGCTTCCTCTTCTCGATCGACCTGACCTGGAGCGTACGGGCGTCCCGGCGGCCGGTGGACGATCCGGTGCTGCACCTGGTCACGGACATACGGCGGTCGCAGCCGCGGGTCCGGGACTCGCTGCACGTACGGCTGGTGGATCTGGCGGCGGCGCTGGAGGCGCGGACGTACGGGGCTCCGATGGACGTGGTCGTGGAGGTCGAGGACGTCTTCTGCCCGTGGAACGCGGGGCGGTGGCGGCTGGTCGCCGACGCCAAGGGCGCCGCCCGCTGCACGCGGACCGAGGAGCCGGCGGACCTGGAGCTGTCGGTCCGGGAGCTCGGCTCGGCGTACCTGGGCGGGGCCACCCTCGTCTCGCTCGCCGCGGCCGGCTTCGTGCGCGAGCTGCGCCCGGGCGCGCTGACGGAGGCCTCACGCGCCTTCGCCGGGGACGTGGCCCCGTGGCTGCCGCACGGCTTCTAGGTCCGGACGGGGCCTAGCGCTGCTGGCAGGCCGGGCACCAGAAGAGGTTGCGGGCGGCGAGATCGGCGGTGCGGATCTCGCCCCCGCAGATGTGGCAGGGCATGTTCGCCCTGCGGTAGACGTACACCTCGCCGCCGTGGTCGTCCACCCGCGGCGGTCGGCCCATCGCCTCGGGCAGGTGCTCGTCGCGGACGGTGTCGATGCGGTTGTTCCGTACGCCCTCGCGCATGAGGGCGGCCAGGTCCGCCCACATGGCGTCCCATTCGGCCCGGGTGAGGTCCTTGCCCGCGCGGTACGGGTCGATGCCGTGCCGGAAGAGGACCTCGGCGCGGTAGACGTTGCCGACGCCCGCGACGATCTTCTGGTCCATCAGCAGGGCGGCGACGGTGGTGCGGGAGCGGGAGATCCGCTTCCATGCCCGGTCGGGGTCGTCGTCCGGCCGCAGCGGGTCGGGGCCGAGCCGTTCGTGTATCGCCTTCTTCTCGCCCTCGCCGATCAGCGCGCAGGCGGTGGGCCCGCGCAGGTCGGCGTAGTGCTCCTCGTTCAGCAGCCGCAGCCGGACCGTGTCGGTCGCGGGCGGCGCCGGGGCGGGGCCGAAGCCGAGCTTGCCGAAGAGTCCGAGGTGGACGTGGATCCACGCGTCGCCCAGTTCGAGGAAGAGGTGCTTGCCGTGCGCTTCCGCGCTCTCCAGTGCGCGCCCGTCGAGCAGGGCCGCGCTCTCGGCGAAGCGGCCCTGGGGGCTGCTCACGCGGACCGGGCGGGCGGCGAACCGCTCGGTGTGGTCCTGGGCGAGGCGGTGGATCGTATGCCCCTCGGGCACGGCGGACTCCTGAGAAGAATGACCTGAGAAGAATGAAAAGGCCGTGCCACCCCCCGGAGGGAGCGGCACGGCCGGAAGCGGGATCAGCCCTGCGGGTGGTGGGCCGGAATCGGGGGGAGCTCGCCGGTCTGCTCGTAGGCGGAGAGCATGTCGATGCGGCGGGTGTGCCGCTCCTCGTCGGAGTACGGGGTCTTCAGGAAGGCGTCGACGAAGCTGACGACCTCTTCCTGGGTGTGCATGCGGCCGCCGACGGAGATGACGTTGGCGTTGTTGTGCTCGCGGCCCAGCTCGGCGGTCTGGACGCTCCACGCGAGGATGGCGCGGATGCCCTTGACCTTGTTCGCGGCGATCTGCTCGCCGTTGCCGGAGCCGCCGATCACGATGCCGAGGCTGCCGGCGTCCGCGGCGGTCTTCTCCGCGGCGCGGAGGCAGAACGGCGGGTAGTCGTCCACCGCGTCGTAGATGTGGGGCCCACAGTCGACGGGCTCGTGGCCGTTGTTCTTGAGCCAGTCCACCAGGTGGTTCTTGAGCTCAAAGCCGGCATGGTCGGATCCGAGGTACACGCGCATGGGACGAGTGTGGCACGAAGGGCTCGGACGACCCGCAGGGGGTGTCGCGTAAGTCACTTCTAAAGCTCAAGTAAACCCAAAGAGCGCAGATGGGACACGGCAGGACGTTGGTCCGGGACGTTCGTCCAAACGCAACGATCCGGATTGAGGTCTTCCGTCCTGCGTTCATCTCAGGTTTGAATGCCGGGGCTCGCAACCCGAGAACCTAAGGATCCGTCCATGAGCTCCACGACGACCCTCCAGAAGGAAGGCAACCCCACCGGTAACCCCGGTGAGGGCCAGCCCTCCGACGGTCTGAAGGCCGGTCTCAAGAACCGCCACCTGTCCATGATCGCCATCGGCGGCGTCATCGGCGCCGGCCTCTTCGTCGGCTCCGGTGGCGGCATCGCCAAGGCCGGTCCCGCCATCCTGATCTCCTACGCGCTGGTCGGCGCGATGGTCGTCTTCGTGATGCGGATGCTGGGCGAGATGGCCGCCGCCAGTCCGAACTCGGGCTCCTTCTCGGCCTACGCCGACCGCGCGCTCGGCCGCTGGGCCGGCTTCTCCATCGGCTGGCTCTACTGGTTCTTCTGGGTCGTCGTGCTCGCGGTGGAGGCCACCGCCGGTGCCGCCATCCTGGAGAGCTGGATCCCGGCCGTCCCGCAGTGGGGCTGGGCGCTGATCGTGATGGCGGTCCTGACCGTCACCAACCTCGGCTCGGTCGCCTCCTACGGTGAGTTCGAGTTCTGGTTCGCGGGCATCAAGGTCGTCGCCATCGGCGCGTTCGTGATCGTCGGCATGCTGGCCGTCTTCGGCCTGCTGCCGGGCTCGGACAACCCGGGCGCGGGCTTCGCGCACCTCACCGACGCGGGCGGGTTCTTCCCCAACGGCTACGGCGCGGTCCTCACCGGTGTGCTGATGGTCGTCTTCTCCTTCATGGGCAGCGAGATCGTCACCCTGGCGGCCGGCGAGTCGGAGAACCCCCGCAAGGCGGTCACCCGGGCCACCAACTCCGTCATCTGGCGGATCGGCGTCTTCTACCTCGGCTCGATCTTCATCGTGCTGACCCTGCTCCCGTGGAACGACAAGTCGATCACCGAGAAGGGCTCGTACGTCGCCGCCCTGGACTCGATCGGCATCGCGCACGCCGGCACGATCATGGAGGTCATCGTCCTGACCGCCGTGCTGTCCTGCCTGAACTCGGGCCTCTACACCGCCTCCCGCATGGCCTTCTCGCTCGGTGAGCGCGGTGACGCCCCCAAGGCGTTCGCCAAGGTCAACAAGAACGGTGTGCCGGTCGCCGCGATCCTGGGCTCCACGGTCTTCGGCTTCGTCGCCGTCTACTTCAACTACGCCTTCAAGGACACGGTCTTCAACTTCCTGCTGAACTCCTCGGGTGCCATCGCGCTCTTCGTCTGGCTGGTGATCTGCTTCACCCAGCTGAAGATGCGCGGCATCCTGGTCCGCGAGGCCCCGGAGAAGCTGACCGTGAAGATGTGGCTCTTCCCGTGGCTGACCTGGGCCACCGCCGCACTGATCATGTTCGTGATCGGCTACATGTTCGTGGACGACGCCAACCGCGAGGTCGTCACCCTGTCCACGCTGGTCGCCGGTGTCGTCGTGCTCGTCGGTGTGGTCCTGGACTTCCGCCGCAAGCGGGCCCTGCAGGGCTGATCGCACGTGCAGATACGCCGGAGCCCGGCCCGCCTTCATCAGGCGGGCCGGGCTCCGGCGCGTTCGGGGACCGCACAGCCGGGGACTGCTCGGCCGGGGACTGCTCAGCCGCGGCGGCCGACCAGCTTCCAGGCGGCCGGCAGGACGCCCATGGCCAGCGCGGCCTTGAGCGCGTCGCCGATCAGGAACGGGACCAGACCCTTGGCGACGGCGACACCGAGGGACATCCCGGTGACGGCCATCAGGTACGGCACGCCCACCGCGTAGATCACGGCCGAGCCGAGCACCATCGCGCCGGCCATGAGCAGGACCGAGCGGTCGGCGCCGCGCCGGGCGAGGGCGCCGACGAGGGTGGAGGCCAGCAGCATGCCGAGCACGTACCCGAAGGTCGCGCCGCCCGAGCCGGAGGCCCCGTCCGCGAACCACGGCACGCCCGCCATGCCGACCAGGGTGTAGAGGGCGAGCGAGAGGAAGCCGCGGCCGGCGCCGAGCGCGGTGCCGACGAGCAGCGCGGCGAAGGTCTGACCGGTGATCGGCGCGGCCAGGCCGTCGACGTGGACGGAGACCTGGGCGGCCAGCCCGGTCAGCGCGGCGCCGCCGGCGACGAGCGCGATGTCGCGGACGCGGCTCGCGGGCAGCAGATCGGCGAGGACGGCGCCGGGCCGGAGGGAGACGGAAGCAGTGCTCATGAGGGGCTCCGCGGGAGGGGGTGGGGGCAGGACGATCACCGACGTTAGTCCGCGGCCCCGCGCCGCCCCACCGCTGCCCGGGACAAAGCCCCACTCCCTCGATTGGTGGGGATCAGACAAAGCCCGCCCTCCTCCATCACGCCGGCGTGATCCTCATCACGAGGAACATCTGACAACACGTCCGTTTTGCACGGACGGTCGCCGCTCAGTGAGACTGTGGGGTCCCGCCAATCCAGTTGCGGAGCCCCCACCACCGCTGGGCCGAACGAGAGTACGAGCACCCCTCATGCGTGAGCCCCTGCACGACGCACCTCCCACGACGGGCGACCTGCCCGCGGAACCGCTGAGCCACAGCCTCAAGCAGCGCCACCTGACCATGCTGGGTCTGGGCGGCGTGATCGGCGCCGGTCTGTTCGTCGGCTCCGGAGCCGGCATCGGCATCGCCGGTCCCGCGATCATCTGCTCCTACCTGCTCGCGGGCGTCCTCGCGATGCTGGTGATGCGGGCGCTGGGCGAGATGTCGGCCGCGATGCCCGCCTCCGGCTCCTTCTCGGTCTACGCGGAGAAGGCGCTCGGCCGCTGGGCCGGTTTCTCGGCGGGCTGGCTGTACTGGTTCCTGCTGGTCGTGGTGCTGGCGGTGGAGGCCACCGGCGCGGCGAAGATCGCCAACGGCTGGGTGCCCGCCGTCGACCAATGGGTCTGGGTGCTGCTCTTCATGGTGGTCTTCACCGTGAGCAACCTGGCCGCGGTGAAGAACTTCGGCGAGTTCGAGTTCTGGTTCGCGGCCCTCAAGGTCGGCGCGATCGTGCTCTTCCTGATCCTCGCCACCCTCGCGATCTTCGGCGTCCTCCCGGACACCGATCCGGTCGGCATGGCCAACCTCACCGGCCACGGCGGCTTCTTCCCCGAGGGCTTCGGCGGAGTGATCGCCGGCATGCTCGCCGTGATCTTCGCCTTCGGCGGCCTGGAGGTCGTCACCATCGCGGCCGCCGAGTCGGACGACCCGGCGCGCTCGGTGTCCCGGGCGGTGCGCAGCGCGGTGTGGCGCATCCTCTTCTTCTACGTCGGCTCGATGCTGGTCATCGTGACCCTGCTGCCGTGGGACTCGCTGGAGCCGGGCCAGAGCCCGTACGTGGCCGTCCTCGACTCGATCGGCATCCCGGGGGCCGGTCAGATCATGAACGTCGTGGTGTTCGTGGCCCTGCTGTCGGCGCTGAACGCGAACCTGTACGGGTCCTCGCGCATGGTGTTCTCGCTGGCCGAGCGCGGTGAGGCGCCGAAGTCGCTGCTGAAGGTGTCGGGCGGCGGCGTGCCGCGGCGCGCGGTGTTCGCCTCGGTGGCCTTCGGCTTCGTGTCGGTGGTGCTGAACCTGCTGTGGCCGGACACGATCTTCCTCTACATGCTCAACGCGGTCGGCGCGGTGCTGCTGTTCGTGTGGGCGCTGATCGCGGTCTCCCAGCTGAGGCTGCGCCGGATCATCGAGCGGGACATGCCGGAGCGGCTGACCCTGCCGATGTGGCTGTTCCCGTACGCGACCTGGGCGGCGCTGATCGGGATGGCGGCGGTGCTGGTCCTGATGCTGTTCGACGACTCGGCCCGGCCGCAGCTCCTGTGGTCCACGGGCGCGGCGGTCCTCGTCCTCGTGGTGGCCTTCGTACGGGAGCGGCGCACCACGAAGCCCTGACCGGCCAGCAGCCCACGGCTCAAGACCCGTGCGAAGGCCCCCCGCGCACCCGGCGCGGGGGGCCTTCGCGCGTCAGGTGCGCAGGTACGAGGCTCCGTTGACGTCGAGCACGGTGCCCGAGCTCCAGCGCGCGGCGGGCGAGGCCAAGTGCAGCACGGCGGCGGCGACCTCCTGCGGGGTGCCGACCCGGCCGAAGGGGCTCTGCGCCCGGATCAGCTCACCCTCCTTCCCTTCGAGCCGCCCGGCGACCCGCTCAGTGGCCACGAAACCGGGCGCCACTGAGGCCACGGCGATGCCGTGCGGGGCCAGGGAGACGGCGAGGGACTGGCCGAGTGCGTGCAGGGCTGCCTTGGTGGCGCCGTAGGCGGGGTGGTCGGGCTCGCCGCGGAACGCCCCGCGCGAGCCGATGTTGACGACGCGGCCCTCCCGCCGGCCGGCGATCATGTGGTGGGTGACGCGGTGGGTGAGGTTGGCCGGGGCGAAGAGGTTCACGGCGGCCGTCTGCCGCCAGGCCTCCTGCCAGTCGGCGTACGAGGTCGTGGGCAGCGGGTGCGGGACCATCACGGCGGCGTTGTTCACGAGGACGTCGATGCCGCCGAGCGCCTCCTCGGTCTCGGCCGCGAGGGCTTCGGCGCGTGCCGGGTCGGCGAGGTCGCCGCTGACGAGGACGTGGCCCTCGCCCGGCAGGTCCGCGAGGGTGCGCTCGGCGTCCGGTTGCCGGACCGTGCAGTGCACCGCCACCCTGTCGCCCCGCTCGGCGAAGGCCGTGGCGATGGCCCGCCCGATGCCCCGTGAGGCCCCGGTGACGAGCACCCCCCGGCCCGTGGCGGCCAGTTCCCGTATGCCGTGGTCCATTCGTTCGTCCACCGGTCCCCCTGTCGTCGCGTCACCCTCGTCCTGTCGGCAGCGTACGGGGATGATCACGGCCGGTCATCCGGCTGTCCGCATATCGGACGTCGATCTTCCGAAGATCGGACAGAAGTGAGACTGGGGCACCTCATCACGTCCCCCCGCACACCGGACAGGCACACCCCCATGAGTCAGAGCACCCTGACACCCCCCGAACCGCCGCGGACCGACGCCGGATCCCCCCTCGGCAAGGCTCAAGCAGCGCCACCTCTCGATGATCGCCCTCGGCGGGGTGATCGGCGCCGGGCTCTTCGTCGGCTCCGGGGCCGGCATCGCCGCCGCCGGCCCCTCGATCGTGCTCGCGTACGCCGCGTCCGGGCTGCTCGTGATGTTCGTGATGCGGATGCTCGGCGAGATGTCCGCCGCCAACCCCGCCTCCGGGTCCTTCTCGGTCCACGCGGAGCGGGCGATCGGCCCGTGGGCCGGATTCACCGCCGGCTGGATGTTCTGGATCCTGCTGTGCGTGGGCGTGGCCATCGAGGCCATCGGCGCGGCGCACATCATGACGGGCTGGTTCCCGGGCACCCCGTCCTGGGTGTGGGTGCTCGTCTTCATGGCGGTGTTCTGCGGCTCGAACCTGGCCGCCGTCTCGAACTTCGGCGAGTTCGAGTTCTGGTTCGCCGCCCTCAAGATCGGCGCGATCGGGCTCTTCCTGGGCCTGGGCGTCCTGGCCGTCCTCGGCCTGCTGCCCGGCACCTCCTCCCCCGGTACCGCCAACCTGCTCCACGACGGCGGCCTGCTGCCCCACGGCGTGGACGGCCTGCTGGTCGGACTGCTGGCCTCGGTCGTCGCGTACGGCGGGCTGGAGACGGTGACCATCGCGGCCGCCGAGTCCGAGAACCCCGTGGCGGGCGTGGCCAAGGCCGTGCGGACCACCATGTGGCGGATCGCGATCGTCTACGTCGGCTCCATGCTGGTCATCGTCACCCTGCTGCCGTGGAACGACCCGGCCGTCACGGCGGACGGCCCGTACGCCGCCACCCTGAGCCACCTGGGCATCCCGGCCGCCGGCGAGATCATGAACGTGGTCATCCTGATCGCCCTGATGTCCGCGATGAACGCCAACATCTACGGCTCCTCGCGCATGGCCTACTCCCTCGTCTCCCGCGGCCAGGGCCCCAAGGCGCTGGGCAAGGTCTCCGGCGGGGTGCCGCGCCGGGCGGTGCTCGCCTCCTGCGGCTTCGGCTTCGTCACCGTGCTGCTCTCGTACTGGTACCCGGACACCCTGTTCGCCTGGCTGCTGAACATGGTCGGCGGGGTCATCCTGATCGTCTGGGGCTTCATCGCGGTCTCGCAGTTCGTGCTGCGCCGGCGGCTGGAGCGGAAGGCCCCCGAGAAGCTCGTCGTGAAGATGTGGGGCTTCCCGTACCTGACCTGGGTGGCCCTGGCCGGGGTGGCGGGGGTGCTGGTCCTGATGGCACTGGGCGAGGACACCCGGGTCCAGGTGGTCTTCACCGGCGGGCTGACCGTCGCCCTCGCGGTGACCGGCCGGGTCATGCAGAACCGTGCCGTGCGGCGCCGGGCGGCCGCCACCCGCTGACGGCTCCTCGACCACAGGTGGGCCCCGTGCGTTCGCACGGGCCCCACCTGTGTTGTACAGAGGCAACCCTTACGTGTGAGGCGGAATAGATACTGCTAGCGTGCAGTTGCACATTGATTGCAATAAGGGATTGGCACGCCGAGGGGACCGGATCACACGCATGGCCATCTACACGCTTCCTGATCTTCCGTACGACTACGCGGCGCTGGAGCCGGTGATCAACCCGCAGATCATCGAGCTGCACCACGACAAGCACCACGCGGCCTACGTCACGGGCGCCAACAACACGCTGGAACAGCTGGCGGAGGCGCGCGACAAGGAGAACTGGGGCGCGCTCAACGGCCTCGAGAAGAACCTCGCGTTCCACCTCTCCGGCCACATCCTGCACAGCATCTACTGGCACAACATGGCCAGCCCGAAGACCGGTGAGGGCGGCGGCGAGCCCACGGCGGCCGACGGCCTGGGCGACCTGACCGACGCGATCACCGAGTCCTTCGGCTCCTTCGCGAAGTTCAAGAAGCAGCTGACCTTCGCCTCCTCCGCCACCCAGGGCTCCGGCTGGGGCGTGCTCGCGTACGAGCCCGTCAGCGGCCGCCTGGTCGTCGAGCAGGTCTACGACCACCAGGGCAACGTGGGCGTGGCCAGCACCCCGATCCTGGTCTTCGACGCCTGGGAGCACGCCTTCTACCTGCAGTACAAGAACCAGAAGGTGGACTTCATCGAGGCGATGTGGAACGTCGTCAACTGGCAGGACGTGGCCAGGCGCTACGCCGACGCCAAGGCGAACACCCCGCTGCTGATCCCCGCCAAGGGCTGATCGCACACCGCAAAGCCCTCCCCCAGCCTTCGGCCGGGAGGTGCCCCCAGCCTCGTGATCGTCTTCTCAAACATCACCTGCGGGGCATGTAGAGCGGAAGACCCCCGCGAGGACGTGACTCGCGGGGGTCTTCTGTGCGTACCGGCAGGTCCTACTCGAACGACGGGCCCTTGGTGCGGGTCCGCTTGATCTCGTAGAAGCCCGGGGTGGAGGCGACGAGCAGGGTGCCGTCCCACAGCCGGGCGGCGGCGTCGCCGCGCGGGGTCGGGGTGACGACCGGGCCGAAGAAGGCCACGTCGCCCTCGGCGCCCGGAACGGAGATCACCGGGGTGCCGACCTCCTGGCCCACGCGGTCGATGCCGTCGTTGTGGGAGGCCCGCAGCACCTCGTCGTACTCGTCCGAGTCGGCGTACGCGAGCAGCTCGGCCGGCAGGCCGACCTCGGCCAGCGCCTCGGCGATCACCTCGCGGGTCGGGCCCTTCTCGTCGTTGTGGATGCGGGTGCCGAGCGCGGTGTACAGCTTGCCGGTGACCTCCTCACCGTGCTTCTGCTGGGCCGCTATCACCACGCGCACCGGAGCCCAGCCCTTGGGGCCGAGCAGCTCGCGGTAGGTCTCGGGCAGCTCGTCGAGCTTGTTCTCGTTGAGAACGGCAAGGCTCATCACGTGCCAGCGGACCTCGACGTCGCGGACCTTCTCGACCTCGACCATCCAGCGGGACGTCATCCAGGCCCAAGGGCAGAGCGGGTCGAACCAGAAGTCGACCGGGGTCTTCTCGCGCACCTGGGTCTCGGTCATGTCTCTCCTCGGTCTCGTCTCAGTCGGAAAAAGGGCATCACTGGCGCATGTTCTCCGAGGCCAACCAGGACGCCGCCGCACGCATTCCCCTCGTGCGAGGATTCGACACAAGAACGCGATCACGCACGAAGGAGTGCACGTGCCCGGTGAGAATCTGTCCCGCGACGAGGCCCGTGAGCGGGCCGAACTGCTGTCCGTCGACGGGTACGAGGTGGTCCTCGACATCACGTCCGCGGTGGACGAGGCCGAACCGGCCGAGGGCCCACGGACCTTCCGTTCGGTGACGACGATCCGCTTCCGGGCCGCGGCCGCCGGCAGCTCCACCTTCGCGGACCTGATCGCCCCCTCGGTGAACGCCGTGACCCTGAACGGGCGGCCGCTGGAGGTGGCCGCCGTGTTCGACGGGGCGCGGATCGCTCTGGACGGCCTGGCCGCCGAGAACGTCCTGGTGGTGGACGCGAACTGCGCGTACAGCCGGACCGGCGAGGGCCTCCACCGCTTCGTGGACCCGGAGGACGGCGAGGTCTACCTCTACACCCAGTACGAGCCGGCCGACGCGCGGCGGGTGTACGCGAACTTCGAGCAGCCCGACCTGAAGGCGCCCTACCGCTTCGAGGTGGCCGCCCCCGAGGGCTGGCAGGTGTGGAGCAACGGCGCGGAGGAGTCGCGGGAGGCCGGGGTCTGGCGGTTCGCCGAGACCCAGCCGATCTCCACGTACATCACGTGCGTGGTGGCGGGCCCCTACCACTACGTCACGGACACCTACACGCGCGGGGACCTGACCATCCCGCTGGGCGCGATGTGCCGCAAGGGCCTGGCGAAGCACTTCGACGCGGACGACGTCTTCCTGGTCACCAAGCAGGGCTTCGACCTCTTCCACGAGATCTTCGACTACCCGTACCCCTTCGGGAAGTACGACCAGGCCTTCGTGCCGGAGTACAACCTGGGCGCGATGGAGAACCCGGGGATGGTGACCTTCCGGGAGGAGTACATCTTCCGCGGCAAGGTCACGCAGGCCTCGTACGAGCGGCGCGCGAACGTCATCCTGCACGAGATGGCCCACATGTGGTTCGGCGACCTCGTCACCATGAAGTGGTGGGACGACCTGTGGCTGAAGGAGTCCTTCGCGGACTTCATGGGCTCCTTCGGGCTCGTCGAGGCCACCCGCTTCGACCAGGCGTGGGTCACCTTCGCCAACAACCGCAAGGCGTGGGCCTACCGCGCCGACCAGCTGCCGTCCACGCACCCGATCACGGCCGACATCCGTGACCTGGAGGACGCGAAGCTGAACTTCGACGGCATCACCTACGCCAAGGGCGCGGCGGTGCTGAAGCAGCTCGTGGCGTACGTGGGCCGGGAGGCGTTCCTGGAGGGCGCGCGGCGGTACTTCAAGGCCAACGCGTACGGGAACACCACCCTGGACGACCTGCTGTCGGTGCTCGCCGAGGTCTCCGGGCGGGACATGGCCGAGTGGTCGCGGGCGTGGCTGCAGACGGCGGGCGTGAACGCCCTCGCCCCGGTGGTGACGTACGACGCCGGCGGGCGCGTGACGGAGCTGGCGGTCGTGCAGGAGGGCGACGAGCTGCGGCCGCACCGGGTCGCGGTGGGCCTGTACCGGCTGGAGTCCGACGGATCGCTGGTCCGCTACGCGCGGGCCGACGCGGACGTCTCGGGCGCGCGGACCGTGATCGCCGAGCTGGCGGGCACGGAGCGGCCCGACCTGGTCCTGGTCAACGACGAGGACCTCACCTACTGCAAGATCCGTTTCGACGAGGGCTCGCTGGCCACGCTGCGGGCCCACCTGGGCGACCTGACCGACCCGCTCGCCCGCGCGCTCAGCTGGTCGGCGCTGTGGAACCTGACGCGGGACGGCCTGATGCCGGCGCGCGACTTCGTCCAGCTGGTCCTGGCGCACGCGGGCCGGGAGACGGACGTCGGCGTCCTGCAGCAGTTGCACGCGCAGGCCCTGACCTCGGTCACCCACTACGCGGCACCGGACTGGCGCGAGCAGGGCGGCCGGGACCTGGCGGCGGGTGCGCTGCACGAGCTGCGGCTGGCGGCGCCGGGGTCGGAGCACCAGCTGACCTGGGCCCGCTTCTTCGCGGCGAGCGCGGCCACGGAGGGCGACTTCCAGCTGCTGCTGGGGCTGCTGGAGGGCTCGGCGCGGATCGACGGGCTGGACGTGGACCAGGAGCTGCGCTGGGACTTCCTGCTGCCGCTGGCCGCGCACGGGGTGGTCGACGAGGCGGTGCTCGCCGCCGAACTGGCGCGCGACGACACGGCGTCGGGCAAGCGGCACCAGGTGCGGTGCCTGGCGGCGCGCCCGTCGGAGGCCGTGAAGGACCAGGCGTGGGCGGCGGTCGTCGAATCGGACGCGCTGTCCAACGCGCTGGTGGAGGCGACGATCGCGGGCATGCAGCAGTCCTCGCAGCGGGGCCTGCTGGCGGCTTACGCGGGGCGCTACTTCGAGGTGATCGAGCGGGTGTGGGCGGACCGCTCGATCCAGATCGCGATGGATGTGGTGAAAGGTCTGTACCCGTCGCTGCAGGGCGACTCGGCCACGCTCGACGCCACTGACGCATGGCTCGCCGCGCACGTCTCGGCTCCGCCGGCGCTGCGCCGTCTGGTCGTCGAAGCCCGCGACGACCTGGCCAGGGCCCTTGCCGCGCAGCGGTGCGACGCGACGGCAGGCAACTAGCCTGCGGGGGGGGGGGGGGGGGGGGGGGGGGGGGGGGGGGGGGGGGGGGGGGGGGGGGGGGGGGGGGGGGGGGGGGGGGGGGGGGGGGGGGGGGGGG
>NZ_JBVHWW010000028.1:0-59035 GCF_055563995.1 Streptomyces sp. NPDC029164
GACCGTCTTCTCCCGGCTTTCCACCGGCCACCACCCCCCCCCCCCCCCCCCCCCCCCCCCCCACTCCCCCCCCCCCCCCCCCCCCCCCCCTTCCCCCCCCCCCCCCCCCCCCCCCCCCCCCCCCCCCCCCCGCGGCGCGGCGGCCCCAGGCCGCCGCTGGCTCCATGTCTCCGCCACCGCCCGCGACGGCCCCCGCCCGCTCGCGCCGCAAAAGCCCGAGAAGCGGGCAGTCAGATCTGCGAAGAACTCCGCCAGCCGCCCCACGGCGAGCACGGCCAGCAGGAGGGGGTGCAGGCCAAGCCAGCCCGGGTCACCGCGGATTGCTCTTCAACCAGATGTGGCCGGGGCGGCCGGCCTCCACGGCTTTACCCACCTGTTCGGCCCGGGGCCCGAGTCGGGCAAGTCCAGGGGGCCACTCGTTCAAATTCCGGGCAGGATCAAAGCCTGCCCGAGTTGCCGGCCAGCGTACGGCCCCCTGAACATGCCCGACCCCAACCCGAACAGGACACCGGCCAAAGCCGCTCCGGCCGGCCGCGTGGGTGAGGCGGGCGCCGTCTCAGCAACGCTCAAAGAAGGGGCGGGAGTTGATGCACCGGGCGTTGACGAGCGGGTCGTGTTGGACAGCCCGCTCCTGCTACGGTCATCCGTTCGCCGAGGAGGTCATGATGACTGTTTCCCTGCCTGTCGCTACCCGAATGGACCTGCGCCGTCAGCCGGTCGAAGACGTGCTGGAGCGTGTGGAGGGGGCCCTGCACGTGCGATTGGATCGGCAGGCGCTCGTACGTAAGCGCCGTTCCTTGGGTGGCCGAACGGAGCGGGATACGTGGGTGCGTATCGAGCGGCGGGGATTCGAGCGGATCGGCCCGCAGGGCTGGAACGGGACCGAGGCCGCCGCCGTGCTGCAAGGGGTCGCGATGCCCGAGTGGTACCAGGGCGTGGCGTGGCGCGAGCCGGGCGAGCCGGTGATGTGGCGTGCGGATGAGCTGGAGCTGCTTGCTTCGCCGTCTGTCGCCAAGGGCGCCTTGGTGCTCGAAGATCCGGGCCTGCCGGATGCGTGGTGGGCGGCGCTGAATGCCTCGCTGGACGCTCTCGCGGACCAGCAGACGCCGCGGATCGCGACGCCGGACACGGTGACGATCACCCAGGAGCAGGTGACGCAGACACTCGGCGAGGTCTTCCCCGGCATTGCCGATACGCGGATCGAGCGGTGGGCGCCGGCTCATGCGGACCTGACCTGGGCCAACCTAATGGGACCGGAGTTCTCCATCATCGACTGGGAAGACTGGGGCATGGCGCCCCGGGGCCTGGATGCCGCGACGCTGTGGGGCAATGCGCTGGCCGTCCCGGCGCTCGCGGACCGCGTCCACCAGGAGCGGCGTGCGGACTTGGAGAGCCGGGACGGCAAGCTGATGTCGCTGTTCTTCCTGTCGAAGATCGTCGGACCCCACGCGTACGAGGAGGATCCGCTGCTGGTGCCGGCCCGCAAGGAGGCCGAGCGCCTGGTGGCCGAGCTTCAGCTCTGACGATGCCCATGGAGGGCGCGCAGGTACTGACTGACGGCGGCGGTGTCGACCTCCGCGCCCAGGGCCTGGACCAGCTGGGCCAGGTGAGCAGGGTCGTCGGTGCCGACCGTCACCGCGGCAGCGGTCGGCAGGTGGAACGCCGTACGAAATGCCGCCTGCACCCGGGACAAGCCATCGTGGGGCGGTCGGAGGAACGGGCGGGGGTCGAAGTCCTCCCACACCTTCCCGTTGCCACCCCCGAAGGGGCTCATGCCCCAGGTCTCGCCCGCCTGCCAGACGTTGCTCAGGACGGCCGTGGTGTCGAGGAGGTCGATGCCCACGAGGAACCCGGCCCGGACCATGAGGACGTCCGGAGACGGCAGGTCGTCGACCTCGACCATGCCGAGCGGCCGGGTGTCCCAGGAAGACACACCCCATGTGCGGCACAGGCCCTCGCGGGCCGCATCGACCAGGGCGGTGCAAGCGCTGCCGAGGAGGGCGTGGCCATCGGCCGGGGACAGGCTCGTGAGGCTCCGTTCGGGGTTGTGGAGGAGCACGGTGTCAGGTTCCCTGCCAAGTTCCCGGGCCGCCTTCTCGATGGCCAGCCGCAGCCGGCTCGGATCGAGGGAGTGCTCAGCACTTCCGGCGCCCGGGAAGAAGCCCACCTTCGTGGACAGGGCGAACTTCGGCAGCAAATCAGCAGCCGTCTCGGCCAGCACCGCGTGCGAGCGGAAGCCGAGGTAGGAAGCAGCGGTGTCCAGGGCAGTGACGCCGAGGTCGAGTGCGGCCGTCAGGATGTCACGGTGGTGACGAGACCGGTGTAAGCCGAGGACAAGGCGGGGGTCAGCTCCGTGCACAGTTCCTCCTTCAGCAGGATTTCGGCGAGCTGTTCCACGTCCAGGCCGGTCTTCTCGGCGGCGTCGGCGATGTCGACGGGGTGGCCGCTCAGCAGCAGGGCGAGCGCGGCGCACGCCTTGCCGGAGAAGGAGACCTTCTTGCCTGCCGCGAGGACGTCCACAGTGTCGGCGTGCTGCTCGATCACGGGCTCGAAGTCGGTGACGCACACGACGGCCGCGGGCTTGCCGAACAGGCCGGTGGCCGGGACGTGCCGGGCGGCCAGGCGTTCCCGCTCGCGGGCATCGAAGAAGTCCTGCGGTGTCAGCTTCGTAGCCATCTCGGCGACAGCGTCGGCCAGGAGTCGCTGTTGCCCGTCCCACTGGCCGGGGGAGTTCCAGCGGTCCAGGTCGTACCGGAACAGCTCCTGCGTGCGGGCCTGGTCGGCGAGCCAGGCCAGCCAGTTCACGCCGACGCGCTTCACGATGCCGAAGGTGGCATGCAGGCTGTAGCCGTCGCCCTGGTCGTCCCGGGTGGCCTGGTGCCAGAAGCCGCGCGGGATGTGCATCACGTCGCCGGGCTCCATGACGCCCTGCCACACGATCTCGTCGCTGGGCTCGGAGTTGGGGGCGGAGTCGCGGTACATCGGAGCCTTGCGCGAACTACCGCGGACTTCCCAGCTCTTGCGGCCGGCGAGCTGGACGATCACGACGTCGTGGTCGTCCCAGTGGAGCTTGAAGCCGCTGGCGTCCTGGGTGGTCAGGTAGGCGTTCACCTGCACCAGCTCACGGGCCCACCACTGGAGCGCGCGGCAGGTGGCTTCCATGGCCGGGTCGAAGAAGTCGACCTCGTCCAGAACCATGGTGCAGCCCTCGCGCATCAGCGCGCCGACGCGGTGCATGTCGGCCATGGGGATGGCCTGTCCCCGCCGGGTGACCGAGGGGTGGATGTAGCGGCCAGGGTGCAGTTCGGCGCCGTCCTGGAAGATGCGGAACTGGGGGGTGGTGACGCTGCGGCGCATCACCAGGTCCAGCAGCTTTTTGGGGTTGAGCAGGCGATCGAGCAGATCAAGATCCTCGATCGTTCCCCGGGCGAAAGCCGCTCCGAGTTCCCTGGGGCCGTCCCAGCCGAGGGCTTTCTCCATCGCGGTGACGAAGTGGTGGTCCACGTGTTCCTCCGGTCTGCGTCATGGGAGTGAGAGCCGGGGGCCCGCCGTGGATGGCGAGCCCCCGGTTGGTGCTGTGGAGTGCTGGTGGTGCTACTCCTGCGGGAGGTTCAGGCCGTCGCGGTTCTCACCGTCGTCGCCC
This sequence comes from Streptomyces sp. NPDC029164, assembly GCF_055563995.1. Classification (NCBI taxonomy): domain Bacteria; kingdom Bacillati; phylum Actinomycetota; class Actinomycetes; order Kitasatosporales; family Streptomycetaceae; genus Streptomyces; species Streptomyces sp. NPDC029164. The sequence continues at coordinate 3,644 of NZ_JBVHWW010000028.1, forward strand.
GCGGAGGTGCCGGTGGAGTCGGACTCGGCCGCCGCAGCGGTGAAGCGGTCCTGGACCTTGATCAGGCTCTCGACGCCGATCAGCAGGTCTTCCTTCTGTGCTGCCATGTGTGTCTCCATTTCCTGGAAGTCCAGGGCCGACGGGTGCCGGCCCAGCCCCGATGGGGCGTGCCTCACCAGCCCTGTTGCTTCCGGGCCGGTGAGGAGACGGGGGGTGGCGCGAGGCCACGGATCGAGCGAACTCGGGATTCGTGCCGGAAGCCGTTGCCGGTCAGCGGCCGGGATCACCGGCGATGGCCAGGGTGACCACCAGGACGATGACCGCAGCGGCGTAGAGGAGCACGGCGAGCTGTTGGCGCCAGCCCCACGGGGCTCGACCGCGTACCCGGGAATCCCGTTCTAAGGGGGCTTTCAACGTCGGAAGGCGGCCACTACGCCGCCCCCGGCGCGATGGATGCCGGCTGAAGGGCACGGGCCGACGACGACGTACCGCCACAGCGGGGGCACTCGCACGGGGGGTAGCGGCCCGGGTTGGAGAGGATGTCGAACGAGTCGCCTTCGAGGACTCGCGTGCTCGGCGACCACGTCCGGCCCGAGTCCCGCGATACCCGGATGCTCATCAGGACGCGGGTCTCTATGCCCAGGTCAGGGGTTTTCTCGAGGGCCGTTCGCTTTGTGTCAGGAGTGCCCGCCGAATCGTTCAAGGCGGTCGTCCTCGGTCGCTTCGCCATGTCCAGAAGCATCGCGATCAAGACGACGACCCAGAAAGGCCCAGCGGATTACCCAACTTGGGTAACATCACGGTCGGTTGAGACCTTGAAGCGATCCGTAGTCTTCCTCCGGAGCGTGCCCGATGCCCGAGTCACGTCGCACGAAGGAACTACCGGCAAGTCTGCTCACCGATCCCGAGATGATCGACGCGTGCCGCATGCGCGACTTCGCGAGGGTCTTTCGCCTGGTCAAGGCTCGCGCAGGCATCTACCCGTCGATGATCGCGCGCCAGTGTGAGCTGACGCCGAGCCGGGTGGGGGAGGTGATCGCGGGCCAGCGGCAGCTTCTCCACATGGACGTGATCGAGCGGATTGCCGACGGGTTGCGCATCCCGGGGCACATGCTCGGGCTTGCCCGACGGGAGTGGGAAACGCCGGTCGTGCTTGCTGTGGCAGAGCGAGAGCCACCAGAGTTGTTGCACCCGCCTGCCGGGCTCAGGGCGCTTGCAGCCTTACCCGGGGTGGAGGTGGACAGCATCCTTGCCTTGGCTGCCGGGGCCAAGCCGAGCCCTTCCACTCTCCAGGCACTCCGGTCCTCGATCGAGGACTACTGGCGCCGCGACGACGAGCACGGAGGGGAGACCCTTCGACCGGCCGTCGTCGGCCAGCTGCGATACGTCGAGGGGCTGCTGAAGGACCAGCGGCCGACGCCGATACAGAACGGCCTTTACGGCATCGCGGCGGAGCTGGTGCGGCTGACCGGGTGGACGTACTTCGACGCCCGGCAGTACCACCAGGCCCGCGCGTACTTCTCGGAAGCGCTGCAACTGGCCAGGGAGATTGACGACCATCCCTTCATGGCCAACGTGCTGGCCTGCATGAGCCTGCAAGCCACCTACCAGGACAAGCCGGCCGACGCCCTCGCCCTCGTGTCGGCCGCCCAGGACCAGGCCCGTGCCGCCAGCGGGACGACGCCGAGGGTCCGATCGATGCTGGCCATGCGCGAAGCCTTCGCCCACGCGATCCTGGGGGATCGGAAGGCGACGCACACCGCGATTTCCGAGGCCCACAGTCAGTTCGAGCGCATCCACGAGGGCGACCCGGACCCGGCATGGGTGACGTACTTCGATGAGCCGAAGCTCATCGTGGACACCGGCATTGCGCACGGCCGCCTCGGCGAGGTGGCGATTGCCGAACCGCTGATCGCGGATGCGCTGGAGCGGGAGGACCCAGCGAATCAGCGGGGCCGGGCGTTCCATGCCTTCTGGCTGGCCCGCACACAGCTCCAGCGGGGCAAGCTCGACCAGGCGTGCCATACGGCTATAGAGGCTCTGGTGCCAGCTGCAGCAGTGACGTCCGAGCGGGTGGCCGGGCACCTTCGCGAGTTCTACGAACAGCTTGCGCCCCATCGCGAGGTGCCGGCCGCGGTTGCCTTCGAGGCACGTCTACGAGCGATGCTTCCTCCGCCGGGTCAGCGAACCCCTTCGTCCATCAGGACGTAAAGGAGGCCGACCAGGGAGCCGCTGCTGACGATCTCACGGCGGTCGATCATGCCCCGGATGTTCGCCAGCGGGATCCACTCGATCCGGTCCGACTCGTTCTTCTCGGTCGGCGGCCCGTCGTACGTCGCGCCGTCGGCGCGGAACAGGTGGTGCTGGGAGTCGGTGATGCCGTTGGCCGGTTCGGCGTAGACAAGCGGCTTCATCGGACCCGGGCGCCATCCGGTTTCTTCGAGGACTTCACGGGCGGCAGCCTCGGTCGGCGTCTCGTCCGCCTCAACGAGCCCCATGGGCAGCTCCCAGGCCCATGCGTCCGTGATGAAGCGGTGGCGCCACATCATCAGAACCTCTTGGCGGTCGTTGACGACCGCGGCCACGGCAAGGTGGCGGAGCTTGACGACGTGGTGTTCCCAGCGGTGCCCGTCCGGTGTCTCGACGTCGGTGAGCCACAAGTTCACCCATGGGTTCTCGTAGATCGGACGTTCCCCGTGGATCTTCCACTGCATCTCTGCGGCCCCTCTCGATCGACCTTCAGCATCGCAGAGACACCCCGAAACACATCCGGGTTCAGACAAATTAACGTCACGGTGACGAGATATGGGGGCGACCTACGGTCCTCGCCATTGTGCTGGCGCTGGGTCTCGATCCCCCACCCCCCGGGCCTCTAGACTCAGCAAGGGAGAGAGTAGGACAAAAGGTGCACTCTTTGCATTCTTCCGTAAGGTCGGAGTAAACGACTGCACCCATGAGTCCCCGCGTCGGGGCCGCCGCCGACAGCCCACATCCCAAGGACGTGGTTTCGGGGGCTTGTGGGTCATGCGGCCTCCGCTTGCTCGGTGAGCGAACCGGTCGATCGCCGCAGACGGTACGGCTGTGCCCCTCACGAATGGTCAGGGTGACGCCGATGAAAGTAAGAGTCCAGGTCTGAGTTCGGAGGTTGGTGTCATGACGTTTGTGGAGAAGCACAGGCTCGTTGGCGGTCACACAGAGCAGGCCATGCTGAAGATCGCCTGGGAGGGGGAGATCTTCGGTGCCGCCATGTTCGAGGCGCTGGCCAAGAAGCAACCCGAGTACGCCGACCTCGCGAACGCGGTCGCGACGATGGAGTGGCTCAACGTCCACCAGGCCGAGGAGTTCGGCCACGCCGCCGGCGTCAGCGTCAGCCTGGAGCAGGCCGAGAAGCTGGGCCGTGAGGGTGCCGAGATGGTGGAGAAGCACTCGTTCGAGCACCTGGTGAACGAAGCGATGAGGGAGACTCCGGCGGCCGACAAGCTGTACATGGAGCTGGCCAAGCACGCCAAGTCTCCCGAGCTGAAGGAATTCGCCGACAACCTGATGGTGCACGAGCCCGCGCTACGGGACTGGCTCAAGTCCGAGAAGGACGGAAACTCCGACGGCGCCGAAAAGGTGTTCGCCTACCTCGAACGCCACGGAATCAGCAGAGAAGAAGCCATCACCCCCCGCAAGGACCGCGAAGACCGCGCCGGAGACAAGCAGCAGCTGGTCCTCGCGTTCTTCCCCAACGAGGACCTCGCCGACGAGGCGGCCAAGGTCTTCAAGAACTGGGACAACGCCACCGAGTACATGAAGGTCGACGGCGTCGGCGTGCTCGTCAACGACCAGAACGGCAAGGTCAAGGAACACAAACTCGGAAAGCGGGCCGGGAAGAAGGGCATGGGGATCGGCGTCGCCCTGGGCGTCGTCGCCGCCATCCCGACAGGCGGCCTCTCCCTGGCCGGAAGCGCGGCCGGCGGTCTCGTCGGAGGCGGAGTCATCGGCCACTTCTTCCACAAGGGCCTCAAGATCACCGAAGAGGACGCCGCGAAGATCACCGACCAGCTCGACGCGGGCCGCGCAGCGGTCGGCGTGCTCGCCTGGGACTTCGAAGCCGCTGAGGTGGAAGACAAGCTGAAGGAGCTGGGCGGAACGCCGCAGACCCACGAGGTGGCCAAGCTGTAGGCAGAGAACCGGAGAGGTGTCGTCGCGGTCCGCCGCACCGGGTGGACCGCAGTACGAGGGCCTTGGGCCGACGCCCCGCGTCACGGCCGAGGCCGGGAGCTGAGGTTGGGTGATGACCGCTTCGGGTTCCCGCCGTGAGACAACCCGGTCGAGCGGATGGAACGCTCGCCTGTATTGGAAGTGGATCGCGTACAACACGATCGCCTTCATCGTCGTTCTGACCACCGGGTTTGTGCTGATCGTTCTGGACGATGAGGTTCTCCACCTTGACCTGGCCAGCCACCATGTCCTGATCGCACTTCTGATCGCGACCGTCGGGGCGGCGCTCTTCGGAGGCGTGCTGGGAGCCCTGCAATGGCTCGTCGTCCGCCAGCGGGTGCCCATCCCCCGCAAGGTGTGGATCACCGCCAACATCGGACCGGCCCTGCTGGCATGGCTCCTGGTCATCATGCCCGCGGTGATCAGCGCACAGAACTCCGATGCCAACGTGTCGACGGCCTACCTGCTGGCCGCCAGCCAGAGCCTGGCGCTCGGCCCTCTGCTCGGCCTGTCCCAGTCGCTCGTGCTGCGCAAGGTCACCCGGCGCTGGGCCTGGTGGATCGGGGCGAACCTGGCCTCGTGGGTCATCGTGGACGCTGTCATCTACCTGCTCTCACGTCTGTTCAGCAACCTCAACGTCTTCACCAGTGACGGATCGATTGCTGAGATCTACGTGGCCCTGATCGCCACGACGCCACTGACCGGCCGAGCCCTGCTGTGGGTGCTCGCCCCCGCCGCCCTCACTGCTGCGGAGAATCCGAAGGCGTCGTGACTGCCAGCACCGAACGGCCCTCGGGTGGCGTTCGCAGCAGCCGGCCGGACCTACGTCCCCAGAGGCTGCTGCACTGTCGGGTAGTTGAGGCTGGCGTTCCTCAGACATGATGCAGTCGGGACCCACGGTGGGGCGCGGACACTCAGCCCGGCGGCGTGGACCAGGTGTGGACCGCCACAGGCTGAGCAAGCGTGCGAGGGTGGGGAACCAGCAGGTCGGCCACGGTGGAGGCGCTGACCGCAGCACTCTCTTGAAAACCGTCGTGGCAGCGATGTCACCGTGGGTTCAAATCCCACACCCACCGCCAGGTCAGAGAAGCAGCAGGTCAGAGGGCGAGTACCCGAACCGGGTGCCCGCCCTCTCTCACGGTGCTAGACCTGCGCACTCCTGGCGTCGCGCCGCCGCGCCACGTAGCGGAGCAGGGCCCAGATCGCCGCGGCGTTGACCAGGGCGCTGACCAGGACCGCGCCGTAGAAGCCGAATTCGGACCACATGTCGAGCTTGCTGTCGATGGATGTGTCCGGTGCCACCCAGTCGGAGGGGCGCGGGGCGGATTCCGGCAGGAACTCCATGGGCGGAGGCTCCGGAGGAGGCTGCGAGCCTTCGTAGATGGGCCCGTCGACCGGGGCCGACTCGTCCGGGGCGTCCGCCGCGGGTCCGAAGGTGCTCAGCAGCAGGAGGCTGACCGGCGCGGTGGCAAGGATCGGCCAGACTCCGAAGAACCCGATGTCCCCGGTCCGGCTGACGACCGCGACGTAGACCAGCATCGCGACCACCAGCGCCAGGTATCCGCCCGGCACCCACATCTCAGGCTTCGACCAGCGCCGCACCATGACGTTCCCCGTTCCGTTCCGCTTCGTTCGACCTGCGCCCAGTCTCGAAGCTGCCGAGGACCGCCACCTGAGTACGCCTACTCATCCTCTCGGCCGTGCGTACCTGGTCAGAGCCGTGCACGGCAAGCACGCCGGGGCCACTGCGCACCATGACGCGGTAGCGGATGCTGCCGGGGCGGCCTCGCTTTGGGCCGCACCCACCGCCGCAGCCGGGCAAAGGCCCGGCTCAGAGGTGGTGCCACCGATCCGGTGGCGGCCCTTGGTTGCTTCGCCATGGGGGGCGATCGTGCCCAGCGGAAAGCCTTGACCGACCCTTCTGGCGCAGCCGGCCATCGGGAGCAGGCGGACGCCCTCGTCGCCGTGGAGGCTTGCCGGGGTGCGCATCACCGACCAGACGGCACCCACTCGCTGCCCGTGTATGTCTGTCCCCCTGCCCGGATTGTTCTCTGCCGGGGTCTGCTTTCGCGTTCATACGTCTTTCCGGGTGGTGTTTGTCGGAACATCGGCGCGGAAGGTGGGGGCGGTGCGGTTGCGAACACATCATGACGAATGTATGCAGATCCGCCCGTCGGAACATCGCGAATCGAGGCACCCCGTCATGGCTCACCGCAGCGTCCTCTCGTCGATCTGGACCTCCCTCCTCACCGTCCTGATGGCCTTCCTCTCCTCCCTCGGTCTCGGCGGGAAGGCGGCTCTGGCCGCCGCGCCGGCCGCCGATGTCCCGGCCCCGGCGGCCGCGGCCATGGTCCCCGTCGCCCGTCCGGCTGTCGCGGCGCGGCGGACCTGGCGGGCGATGATGCGGGGCGGCTCGCTGCCGCCGACCATCAAGCAGCGGATCCGCGCCGAGGCTCACGGCAAGACCCCCTCCGTCCGCCGGTCGACCACCGCGGCCGCCATGGGTGCCGGACCGGGAGCCGCCGCTCCGCTCCTGAGCTCCGTCGCATCCCCTGTCGGAGCGCGCGCCCGAGCCGCAGTCGGAGCCTCCGTGGCCCCCGCCCGAGGAGCGCTCGCGCTGGCCGCGTGACGCCGTAGCCGTAGCCGTAGTCGAAGCCGTACTCGTAGTCGGATCTGTCGTCTTAGCCGCAGGCGTAGTTGTACGGCGCTGGAGCCCGGTCGTAGCGACCGTGGATCGCGCCGCGTGGTGCCCCCGGAGCGGGGCACGGATGGAACACCCCGGCGTGCGCCGGGGGTGCAGGGGGCGTGGAGCTTGGCATTGCAGGGCCGCAGGCCCGGGAGACGGTGGGGTTCCCGGACGGCGCGGCCCTTTTCGGCATGTCCCGGACCGGTCGGTCTGGCGGAACGCTTCCTCCCTTGTGCGCCGCGGGCCGCAGCCGGTCCCAGGGGGCTGACCTGGGCCTTCGGGGGCGCGAATGAGGTTTATCCGATGTTGGTCATACTTGCGGGGGAATCGGGGGCTCCGGGGTGGTTCGCCGGGGATTCGGTGGGCAACTCTGGTCTCGCGACGTCGTCACCACACGAACGACCGAGGCGGTCGGCCAACTGCCTTGGAGTAAGTCCCACTTCGGTTTTCTGGAGGATAAAGACATGGCAAGCATCCGTACCGCCCGCGTCATCGCCGCCGTCGCCGCTCTCCCCCTCGCCGTCGCAGTTTTCGGCGGGGTGGCATCGGCCGACAACGGCTCCTTCGCGAACGACGGATCGAATGCGAGCGTCGCCAGCATCATCGGCAGCGGCGTGGGCGGAACCAACGCCGGCAACTCGTCCACCTCGCAGCAGGTGGCCACCGGTGCCGGCGCCTCCAACCAGAACAACACCGCGCAGGTCAACGGCTCGGCCTTCACGGCGATCCACCAGGCCAACCCGAACGTGGCGGTCAACTTTCACCCCTGGTGGTAAATGCGGCCTGAGCCGCTCCGATTCTTGAGGGCGTCTGTGCGACCGGACCGGCTGGGGTCCGGTAGCGCAGGCGCCCTCGCGCATGCCCGCCGCCCCGGCCCGAGGGGAGTCCTCCGCTCCCGCCTCCTTTCCCGACCTTGACACCAGGGGTGAATCTGACGGACAGTCAGGTTTCCTCGATGATGTGATGCCGGGAGGCCAGCGCCGTGCACCTCGCCCCGACCGAAGGCCAGTTGCGGCTCCGCGCCGAACTGCGGGAGTACTTCCAGAACCTGCTGCCGGACGGAGTCCCCGAGGGCCCGGCCCGCCAGCGCGAACTGCTACGCCGCATCGGCGCCGAGGGGCTGCTCGGCCTCGGCTGGCCCGTCGAGTACGGCGGCCAAGGCCGCGGCGCCGACGAGCAGTTCGTCTTCTTCGACGAGGCCTACCGGGCCGGCGCCCCCGTCTCCATGGTCACGCTCAACACCGTGGGCCCGACCCTGATGAAGTACGGGACCCAGGAGCAGAAGGACTACTTCCTGCCCCGGATCCTCGCCGGCGACCTCGTCTTCGCCATCGGCTACTCCGAACCCGAGGCGGGCACCGACCTCGCCTCCCTGCGCACCCGAGCGGTCCGCGACGGGGCGGACTGGCTGATCGACGGGCAGAAGATCTTCACGTCCAACGCCCAGAACGCGGACTGGATCTGGCTCGCCTGCCGCACCGACCCCGAGGCCCCCAAACACAAGGGCATCTCGATCATCCTGGTGCCCACCGACGACCCCGGCTTCTCGTGGACCCCGATCGAGACCGTCGGCGGCCTCACGACCAGCGCCACGTACTACGACTCCGTCCGCGTGCCCGCCGGCAACCTCGTCGGCCCCGAGCACGGCGGCTGGGGCCTGATCACCAACCAGCTCAACCACGAGCGCGTGGCCCTCGCCGCCATCGGCATGCAGGCGGAGGACTTCTACGGGTACGCCCTCAGCCGTGCCCGCACCCCCGACCCGGTCACCGGCGACCGCCCCGCCGACCTCCCCTGGGTGCAGGCCCGCCTGGCCGAGGCCCATGCGCGACTGGCCGCCGTACGCCTCCTCAACTGGCGCCTCGTCCAGGACGTGGGCGGCGGCAGCCTGGCTCCCGGCGATGCCAGCGGCGTGAAGTTCCTCGGCACCGAGTCCACCGTCGAGGTGTACCGGATGTGCCAGGAAGTGGTGGGCGAGGAGGCACTGATCCGCGGGCCGGGGCCCGGCGTCTTCGCGGGCGGCGAGCTGGAGCGGATGAACCGGGCCGCCCAGATCAACACCTTCGGCGGCGGGGTCAGCGAGGTCCAGCGGGAGATCGTCGCCATGATGCGGCTCGGCATGAAGGGGAGGAAGCGATGACCGCGGACGCCACGGGCGCGGGCACGGGAACCGGCTGCGGCAACGGCAACGGCACCGCCATCGCCGCCGGCGTGGGTACCGATGCCGGCACCGGCACGGCCGAGGAGGCAGCCCGGTTCCACGCACTGCTCGCGGCCTTCGAGGGACAGCCGGCCGCCACCGCGGGCCGGGGCAAGGACGCGGTCAACCAGCCCATGATCCGCCACTGGTGCGAGGCGATGGGCGACGCCAACCCCGCCTACACGGGGCCGGACGCCATCGCTCCGCCCACCATGCTCCAGGCGTGGACGATGGGCGGTCTCTCCGGCCACTCCGACCGCTCCTCCGCCTACGACGAACTGTTCACCCTCCTCGACGGCGCCGGCTTCACCTCCGTGGTCGCCACCGACTGCGATCAGGAGTACCTCCGCCCCCTGCGCCCCGGTGACGCGATCACCTTCGATGCCGTCATCGAGTCCGTGTCGCCCCGCAAGACGACCAAGCTGGGCACCGGCCACTTCGTGACCACCCGCATGGACGTCCGGGCGGACGGGGAACCGGCCGGCACCCACCGCTTCCGGATCCTCAAGTACGCCCCCGCGGCCAAGCGGGAGAAGAAGCCCGAGGCCCGGCGCCCCCGCCCGGTGGTCAACCGCGACAACCAGGGTTTCTGGGACGGCGTGCGCGACCACAAGCTGCTGATCCAGCGCTGCACCTCCTGCGCCACCCTCCGCTTCCCGTGGCTGCCCGGCTGCAACGCCTGCGCCGGCCCCGACTGGGACACCGTCGAGGCCTCCGGAGCCGGCACGGTCTTCAGCTACGTCGTGATGCACCACCCGCCCTTCCCGGCGTTCGACCCGCCCTACGCGGTCGCACTCGTCGAGCTCGCCGAGGGAGTCCGGATGATCGGCAACATCACCGGCGTGCCGCACGACAAGGTGCGCATCGGCCTGCCCGTCCAGCTGGAGTTCCTGCGCGTCGACGACGACCTCGAACTCCCCGTCTTCCGCGGGAGTGAGGGCTGATGGACTTCCACCCCACCGAGGAACAGGCCGCCGCGGCCGGTCTCGCCGCCCGGATCTTCGCCGATCTCGCCACCCACGAACGCCTCGCCGCCGCCGGCACCGGCAGCGACGCCGAACTGTGGAAGGCCCTCACCACGGCGGGACTGACCGCCGCCGTCGAGGAGATCGGCCTGCTCGGACTGGTCCTCCTCCTGGAGGAACAGGGCCGCACCACCGCGCAGGTCCCGTACGCCGCCACCTGCGCGTACGGGATCCTCCCCGTGGCCGCGCACGGCAGCCCCGAGCAGCGCGCCCGGCTGCTGCCCGCCCTCGGCACGGGCGAGGCCGTCGCCACCGGAGCCTTCCCGGCACACGGCCGGATCACCGCCTCCTCCGACTGCCGCCTCACCGGTACCGCCCCTGCCGTGCCCTGGCTGCGCGACGCCACGCACGTCCTGGTCCCTGACGCGGACCGGGCGCTGTGGCTCGTACGGACCGACGCGCCCGGAGTGGAGACGGCACCGGTGGAGACCACCGCCCCCTGGTCCGCGGGCCGGCTGACCGTGACCGGTGCCGAGGCCGAACGCATCGGGAGCGACGGCGCCTACGAGGACACGCTCGCCGCCGCCCGGACCGCCTTCGCCGGGCTCCAGGCGGGCGTCTGCGCGGGCTCGCTCGCCCGGGCCGTGGAACACACCTCCACCCGTGAGCAGTTCGGCCGGCCGCTCTCCACCAACCAGGGGGTGATGCTCCGCGCGGCCGACGCCTACATGGACACCGAGGCGATCCGGGTGACCACGTACGAGGCGGCCTGGCGCATCGACCAGGGCCTGCCGGCCCGTGAGCACGCGCTGACGGCGGCCTGGTGGGCCTCGGAGGCGGGAAAGCGGGTCGTGCACGCGGGCCAGCACCTGCACGGCGGCATGGGCGCCGACCTGGACCATCCCGTCCACCGGCACTTCCTGTGGGGGCGACAGCTGGACGCCTACCTGGGCTGCGGCAGCGAGCTGCTGGCCGAACTGGGAGCCTCGATCGCTTCGACAGCCGAGGGAGAACACGCATGAACATCGGCGACACGCTGCCGCCGCTGGAGATCCCGGTCACCCGCACGCTGATCGTCGCGGGCGCGATCGCCTCCCGCGACTACCAGGACGTGCACCATGACGCGGCGCTCGCGCAGGAGAAGGGCTCCCCGGACATCTTCATGAACATCCTGACCACGAACGGCCTGGTCGGCCGGTACATCACCGACCACCTGGGGCCGCACGCCGTCCTGCGCAAGGTGGCCATCCGCCTCGGCGCCCCCAACTACCCGGGCGACACGATGACCCTCACCGGGACGGTCACCGCCGTGTCCGGGAACACCGTCGAGATCCGTGTCGTCGGTGCCAACGGCATCGGCCACCACGTGTCGGGGACGGTCACCGCGGAGGTGCCGGCATGAGCGTCCGCACCCGGGACGAGCTCGGCGGCCGGGCCGCCATCGCCGGCATCGGCGCGACCGAGTTCTCCAAGAACTCGGGCCGCAGTGAGCTCAAGCTGGCCGTCGAGGCCGTGCACGCCGCCCTCGACGACGCCGGTCTCACCCCCGCCGACGTCGACGGCATGGTCACCTTCACGATGGACAGCAACCCCGAGATCACCGTCGCGCAGGCGGCCGGCATCGGGGACCTGTCCTTCTTCTCCCGCATCCACTACGGCGGCGGCGCGGCCTGTGCCACCGTCCAGCAGGCCGCCCTCGCCGTCGCCACCGGGGTCGCGGAGGTCGTGGTCTGCTACCGCGCCTTCAACGAGCGCTCCGGGCGCCGCTTCGGATCCGGCGTCCAGCAGCGGGAGCCCTCGGCGGAGGGGGCGGCCCTCGGCTGGTCGCTGCCCTGGGGGCTGCTGACCCCCGCCTCCTGGGTGGCCATGACCGCCCAGCGCTACCTGCACACCTACCAGCTCACGCCCGACGCCTTCGGGCACGTCGCGGTCACCGACCGCCGGCACGCCGCGACCAACCCGGCCGCCTACTTCCACGGCCAGCCCATCACCCTGGCCGACCACGCCGCCTCGCGCTGGATCGTGGAGCCGTTGCGGCTGCTGGACTGCTGCCAGGAGACCGACGGCGGCCAGGCCCTCGTCGTCACCACGGCCGAGCGGGCCCGGGACCTGCGGCACGCGCCCGCCGTGATCACCGCGGCCGCGCAGGGAGCCGGACGTCGCCAGGAGGCCATGACCTCCTTCTACCGTGACGACCTCACCGGGCTGCCGGAGATGGACGTGGTCGCGCGCCAGCTGTGGCGGACCAGCGGACTGCGGCCCTCGGACATCGACGTGGGCATCCTCTACGACCACTTCACCCCCTTCGTGCTGATGCAGTTGGAGGAGTTCGGCTTCTGCAAGCCCGGCGAGGCCGCCGATTTCGTCGCCGCGGACGCGCTGCCGATCAACACCCACGGCGGCCAGCTCGGGGAGGCGTACCTCCACGGGATGAACGGCATCGCCGAGGCCGTCCGCCAGCTGCGCGGCACCGCCGTCAATCAGGTCGCGGGGGCGGCCCACGCCCTCGTCACGGCCGGGACCGGGGTGCCGACCTCGGGGCTGATCCTCGGCGCCGACGGCTGAGACCCGGTCCTCTGGGCCCCTACCCCCTCCACCTTCAGGGGGTAGGGCTCGCCCTACTCCTACAACCTGAGATGGATCCTTCATCGGCACCTGCGGCCGATCCCAGGGCGGGCGGGCGCTCCTAGCGTGGAGACATGACCACGCCTGTGTGCACGCTCGCCTCGAACCCGACGCCGTACCCGTCGTTCTCGGCGTACGTCCGGACCCGCGGCACGGTCCTGATGCGCACCGCGCGCTCCCTCACCGCCAACCCGTGCGATGCGGAGGACCTGCTCCAGACGGCCCTGGCCAAGACGTACGTGGCCTGGGACCGCATCGAGGACCACCGGGCCCTGGACGGCTACGTCCGGCGGACCCTGGTCAACACCCGTACCTCCCAGTGGCGCAAGCGCAAGGTCGACGAGTTAGTCTGCGACGAGCTCCCGGAGACCGAGGAGGTGCCGGCCTCCGATCCCGCGGAGGCGCAGGCCCTGCGCGACGCGATGTGGCGCGCCGTGACCCGGCTGCCGGACCGGCAGCGGGCCATGGTCGTCCTGCGTTACTACGAGGACCTGAGCGAGGTGCAGACCGCGGAGCTGCTGGGCGTCTCTGTCGGCACGGTCAAGAGCGCGGTCTCCCGTGCGTTGGGCAAGCTCCGCGAGGACCCGGAACTCACTCCGGTCCGGTGAGGCAGGCGGTGTTTCACGTGAAACCAAAGAATGTTTCACGTGAAACACGACGCGGTTTCTACCCCCGGGTAGTGACATGCCGAGCGGTATGTGCGCAGAATCGGCAGCATCCGTAGCCGCCGCAGCGCCGCAGCGCTCATCGGGAGGACGCTTTGCTCAGCACCATGCAGGACGTACCGCTCCTCGTCACCCGCATACTCCGTCACGGAATGACGATCCACGGGAAGTCCCAGGTCACCACCTGGACCGGGGAGGCTGAGCCGCACCGCCGCAGCTTCGCCGAGATCGGCACCCGCGCCACCCGCCTCGCAAGCGCCCTGCGCGACGAACTCGGCGTGCAGCAGGACGACCGGGTCGCGACGCTCATGTGGAACAACGCCGAGCACGTCGAGGCGTACTTCGCGATCCCTTCCATGGGCGCCGTTCTGCACACGCTCAACCTGCGGCTCCCTCCCGAGCAGCTGGTCTTCATCGTCAACCACGCCGCAGACCGGGTCGTGCTGGTCAACGGCACCCTGCTGCCGCTGCTCGCGCCGTTGCTGCCGCACCTGCCGACCATCGAGCACGTGGTGGTCTCCGGTGTCGGCGACCGCTCCGCGCTCGACGGTCTGAACGTGCGCGTGCACGAGTACGAGGAGCTGCTGGAGGGCCGGCCCGACAGCTACGACTGGCCCGAGCTGGACGAGCGCCAGGCCGCGGCCATGTGCTACACCTCCGGCACCACCGGGGACCCCAAGGGCGTCGTCTTCTCGCACCGTTCGCTCTACCTGCACTCCATGCAGGTCAACATGACCGAGTCGATGGGGCTGACCGACCGGGACACCACCCTCGTCGTGGTCCCGCAGTTCCACGTGAACGCGTGGGGGCTGCCGCACGCCACCTTCATGACCGGCGTCAACATGCTGATGCCGGACCGCTTCCTGCAGCCCGCGCCGCTCGCCGAGATGATCGAGCGGGAGAAGCCCTCGCACGCCGCGGCCGTCCCGACCATCTGGCAGGGTCTGCTGGCCGAGGTCACCGCCAACCCGCGCGACCTGACCTCGATGAAGCACGTCACCATCGGCGGCTCGGCCTGTCCGCCGTCCCTGATGGAGGCCTACGACAAGATCGGCGTCCGCGTCTGCCACGCCTGGGGCATGACCGAGACCTCCCCGCTGGGCACGATGGCGCACCCCCCGGCCGGACTGACCGCCGAGGAGGAGTGGCCCTACCGGATCACCCAGGGCCGCTTCCCCGCAGGCGTCGAGGCCCGCCTGGTCGGTCCCGGCGGCGACTTCCTGCCCTGGGACGGAGCCTCGGCGGGCGAGCTGGAGGTGCGCGGCAACTGGATCGCGAGCTCCTACTACGGCGGCGCGTCCGGCGAACCCTTCCGGCCCGAGGACAAGTTCAGCGCCGACGGCTGGCTCAAGACCGGGGACGTCGGCGTCATCAGCCCCGACGGCTTCCTCACCCTCACCGACCGCGCCAAGGACGTCATCAAGTCAGGTGGCGAGTGGATCTCCAGCGTGGAGCTGGAGAACGCGCTCATGGCCCACCCCGAGGTCGCCGAGGCCGCCGTCGTCGCCGTCCCGGACGAGAAGTGGGGCGAGCGTCCGCTGGCCACCGTCGTCCTCAGGGAGGGCGCGACCGTGAACTACACGGGACTGCGCGAGTTCCTCTCGCAGTCCATCGCCAAGTGGCAGCTGCCGGAGCGCTGGACGGTCATCGAGGCCGTGCCGAAGACCAGTGTCGGCAAGTTCGACAAGAAGGTGATCCGCCAGCAGTACGCGGACGGCGCGCTGAAAGTCACCAAGCTCGACTGACGCTGCACCGCCGGCTAACCCCGGGTGAGCCACGGCCGCAGCAGCTTGCTGACGGCCGGCATGGCCACGTAGGTCATCAGGGTGCTGAAGACGACGGCGAAGGCCGCCGTCCGCAGCACGAAGTGCAGATCCACCAGGTACGGCCCGAGCACCGCGTTGCCGACGAGCGAGATCGGGAAGATGGCCAGCCCCGAGCTGATCGCCATCTTCCACCGCGGCGGCGCGGGCCGGGTCGTACCCGGCTTGGCGACCACGTCTCCATGCCGTGCAGTTCCCGGCGGGCTATCTCCGTGTGGTGGTGGCCGAGGCAGTTGGAGAACCACTGCGCCCGCTCCGGGGAGTCCTGCCAGCGCTGGAACGCCGCCTGGTTGCGGAAGCGGTGGACCAGGAACCACGGCCCGCCCTCCGTCGCCGGGCGGAAGAGCCCGTACCCGAGGTGATCCGGGAAGCCGGCGGCCGTCTCCAGGATCCCGTGGGCCCAGGCCTCGAAGGTCTCCTCGTGCCCCGGGTCCACCTGGCGCGCGATGAGCAGGTTCACCTCCCCGTTGTCGGCGGGGACGGTGTGCTCGCTCGTGTTGGTGATGGCCATCGGGCCAGGATTACTAGTTGGTGCCGATCTTGGCCAGCAGGTCCACGATGCGGCCCTGTACGTCCGCCGTGGTGGCCCGCTCGGCGAGGAAGAGCACACTCTCGCCGGAACCCAGCCGCGGCAGGTCCGCCGGGTCGATGCCCGTCGTCGTGTAGACGACCAGCGGGGTGCGGTTCAGCTGCCCGTTGGCGCGCAGCCAGTCCACGATCCCGGCCCGGCGGCGGCGCACCTGCATCAGGTCCATGACCACCAGGTTGGGCCGCATCCGGGTCGCGAGCTCCACGGCGTCGGTGTCGGCGCCCGCCCGGGCGACCTGCATGCCGCGCCGCTCCAGGGCCGCGGTCAGCGCGGTCGCGATCTCGTCGTGCTCCTCGATCAGCAGCACCCGGGAGGGGTGCTGCTCGCTGTCGCGCGGTGCCAGCGCCTTGAGCAGGACGGCAGGATCGGCGCCGTACGCCGCTTCGCGCGTGGCGTGCCCCAGCCCGGCCGTGACCAGTACGGGCACCTCGGCGGCCACCGCGGCCTGGCGCAGCGACTGCAGGGCGGTCCGGGTGATCGGCCCGGTCAGCGGGTCGACGAACAGCGCGGCGGGGAACGCGGCGATCTGCGCGTCCACCTCCTCGCGGGAGTGCACGATCACCGGACGGTAGCCGCGGTCGCTGAGCGCCTGCTGCGTCTGCACATCGGGCGCGGGCCACACCAGGAGCCGGCGCGGGTTGTCCAGGGGCTCCGGCGGGAGCTCGTCGTCCACGGGCTGAGGGACGGGCCGGTTGACCACCTCGACGGCGCCGCCCGGACCGTCGAGCGGCTCGGGCCCCTCGTCGGAGCCCGCCTCGGGGGCTCCTATGGCGAATGCCCGGCCCTGCGGGGCGGGCTCGGCGAGCCGGCGCCGGCGGCCGGATCCGAAGCCACCAGTCCCGGCGCCGGTGGCGTTGGGGTCCACGGAGATGCCCTGTCCGAGGGTGCCGAGGGCGCGCACGCTGATCGGCTGGGCGGCCTGCCCCTCCGCCGGGGTGTCCTGCGGCCGGCGCGCTCCGGGCACGGTGGCCGGGCCGGAGGCCTCGTCGTCCTCGGAAGCGGTACGGGCCGCCGGAACCGGCCAGGCCGGGGTGCCGGGCAGCGCTCGGCGCCGCCCGGTCGGATTCTCGGCGGACTCCGCGGACTCGGCGGGCTGCGCGGCGGAGGCTTCGGGTTCGCCGCCGGGAGCGCCCAGCGGGCGGCGGCCGCGGCGCCCGGCCGGAGTGTCGGCGTCGCCTTCGGCGGGAGCGGCGGCCGGGCCGGCCATGGCGGGGGTCTGCGGAACGGAGGGGGCCGGAGTCGGGCCGGCGGGCAGCGCGAAGCCGCCCTCGGGGGCGATGGGCCGCACGGGAGCGGGCGTCGGCCCGAGCCCGGTCGCCGGAACGGGGCCGCCGGGCTGCGCCGGACCGGCCGGACCCAGCGCGCGCCGTCGCCCGGCGGGATGCTCGGTCAGCGGAACCGGGGGCACCGCGGGCACGGGCGGGAGCGCGGGCAGGTCGGTGCCCTGCGGGGGCACGGGCCGACCGGATCCGCTCTGGCCTTCGGGGCCGCTCTGGCCTCCGGTGCCGCCGGGGCCACGGACTCCGCCCGGGCCGGCGGTGCCGTCGGCCTCGCCGCTGCCGTCACCGGCCCGGCCGCGCCTGCGCCCGGTACCGAGTCCGGCCGGATTCACCGGGGACTGGGCGAGCGCCGGGCCCGCGTCGGGAAGGCCCGCCTCGCCCGCCCGCCGCCGTCCGGACGGCAGCGCCAGCGCGCTCCCGCCCTGGCCGGCCGGCGCGGCGGCCGGACCCGTGGCCTCGTCGTCCAGGAAGGCGTCCACTCCGCGCCGGCCCCGCCGGCCGCCGGAGACCTTGCCGGGGGCGGCGCCGCCGGACGTCCCGGCACCGTCCGTGGTCGGACCGGCCGGCGGCTCCTCCGGGGGCTCCGGAAGCGTGACCGTCCCGGCACCCGAGCCGAGCGGGAGCTCCAGCACGTACGCCCCGCCGGGCGCGCCCGGAACCTCCACCGTCTGCAGCACGCCTCCGTGCGCGGTCACGATCCCCCGCACGATCGGCTCGTGGACCGGGTTTCCGCCCTCGTACGGCCCGCGCACCTCGATCCGTACGACGGCTCCGCGCTGGGCGGCGGCCACCACGATCGTCGAGTCGCCGTACCCGCTGCCCTGGGCGGTCTTGCCGGTGGCGTCCACCCCGGCGACGTCCGCGACGAGGTGAGCGAGCGCGGTCGCGATCCGGGCGCCGTCCACCTCGGCCTCGATGGTCGGCGCGTGGACCGCGAACTGCACGCGGCCCGGACCGATCAGTTCGACCGCGCCGTCGACGCCCGCCGCCACGACGGTGTTGATCAGGACCTTCTTCTTCGCGAGCCGGGCGCCGCCGGAGTCCAGGCGCTGGAAGCCGAGCACGTTGTCCACCAGCGTGGTCATCCGCGAGTACCCGGCGGCCAGGTGGTGGAGCAGCTGGTTGGCCTCGGGCCACAGCTGTCCGGCGTCGTCGGCGGCCAGGGTCGCCAGCTCACCGCGCAGCTCGTCCAGCGGGCCGCGCAGCGAGTCGCCGAGGACGGCCAGCAGCTGGGCGTGCCGCGCGGCCAGGGCGTCGTAGGGCCGCCGGTCGGTGAAGGTCATGACGGCGCCGACGAGCTGCTCCCCGTCCCGTACGGGAGAGGTCGTCAGGTCGACGGCGACCGGCTGCCCGGCCTTGTTCCACAGCACTTGTCCGCGTACGCGGTGCTTGCGCCCGCTGCGCAGGGTGTCGGCGAGCGGGGACTCCTCGAAGGGGAACGGCGAGCCGTCGGCGCGGGAGTGCTGGACCAGGCCGTGCAGTTCGCGGTTGCCGAGGTCGGTGGCGCGGTAGCCGAGGATCTGGGCGGCGGCCGGATTGACCAGGACCACCCGGCCGTCGGTGTCGGTGCCCACGACGCCCTCGGCGGCCGCGCGCAGGATCATCTCGGTCTGCCGCTGGGAGCGGGCCAGCTCGGCCTCGGTGTCCACGGTCTGCGAGAGGTCCCGGACCACGAGCATCAGCAGCTCGTCACCGGTGTACGAGGGTTGCGGCTCTCGGTAGGCGTCGCGGCCGTCGAGATGGGCGCTGGTGATCTCGACGGGGAACTCGGAGCCGTCGGTGCGGCGCGCGATCATCCGCTTGGGCTTGGCGCGGCCGCCTTCGTCCTCGCCGGGCCGGCGCATGGAGCCGGGGATCAGCTTGGAGTCGAACTCGGGCAGGAGGTCGAGCACGCCGCGGCCGACGAGTCCCGTGCCGGGGCTCTCCATGACCTCGAGAGCGATCGAATTGGCGTTGACGACCGTGCCGTTGGCGTTGACGAGCAACAGCGCGTCCGGAAGAGCGTCGAGTATTGCTGCGAGGCGAGCAGCGCCTCGGGATGGCCTGCTGCTCACGACGAGCTTCCTCCCTGACCACAACTACCGGCAAGTCACGGGAGGAGTCTAAGGCCACAGGCCCGCGGCGGGGCGGCCGATGTGCGGTGGATACCGCACATTCCGCGCATCCTCCCAGGTCAGGAACGCCCACTCGGAAGCAGAGGTTCCAACTCGTCCCAGCGGCTGATTTCGCATCCGTTCGTCCGCCGGAACGTGGCGTCCACTTTGCGGCCGTTCCAGGTGCCGGTGATGCGGGCGGTGGCGGGGCCGCCGTGCTGCATGGTGCAGAGCTGCCGCTTGGAGATCGGGGCGAAGGGGTCCTTCCCCTCCTTGGCGAGCTGGTCCAGCCGCGCGCAGGCGCCGGCGGCCTGGGGGTGGTCGCCGCCGACGGGGTCGCATTCGAGCCGGTACTCCCGGTCCAACTGACGGTTACCGGTGTCGGCCATGGCGATGGTGAGGCGGTCGGGCGGCGCCAGCAGTCCGCCCAGGGGCACGGGCAGCGGCGGGAGGGGCCCCGCGGCCGCGGCGGCCAGGGCAGAGGTGACGGCGAAGGCGGCGAGACGCAGCATGGGGCACTCCAGGTCGTCCGTACGTCGTACGCCTGACCAACGACGGGGGCCCGCCGACGTTGCGTGCTGCGGCTGCTTTAAGGCTTTGCCCTTCGCCCGTCCCTCCTAGTACCGTGGGAGCGGATTGGTGAGGGGCCCTGCGCCTGTGTCATCATCTGCACGCACCCTCGTACGCGGGGGTGTGCTGGAGGCGTCGCCTAGTCCGGTCTATGGCGCCGCACTGCTAATGCGGTTTGGGGCTTACCCCCCATCGAGGGTTCAAATCCCTCCGCCTCCGCACCTCATCGAAGCCCCGGTCCTGACGGACCGGGGCTTCGATGCTTTCCGGGGCAATCCGCTTGGCTCCGACCTCTGTGCGAACCCATCCGGACGATCTTCGTCCGGGCCGTTTCCGCAGGTCAGCAGGGGTTTGGCTAATGGATTTCGCGTCCCGGCGAGGTCCATGTATTGTTGTTCTCGCAAGGCCAACGGGGCGCAAAACCCCGGGAAGCCCAAGCACTCGTAGCTTAACGGATAGAGCATCTGACTACGGATCAGAAGGTTGCAGGTTCGAATCCTGCCGAGTGCACAGCAGGCCAGAAGCCCCAGACGAAAGTCTGGGGCTTCTGCCGTTTTGGGCCGGGCTTCGTTCCCGCGGCTTACCGTACGTGCATGATCGAACATTCGAGGGAAGTGCTGTCCGACCTCTATCCGGAGCTGGCGGCACCGGGCGGCCTGCGGGAAGCGCTGGCCGGCGAGGCGGCTCGCAGCGGGCACGGTGCCAGTCCCATGGATCCCGTCGAGGGGTACGATCCCGCGGTTGCCGCATGCGGCGCACGCGGTGAGGCGCGGTTCGCCGTGTACGCCACCAATGTCGAAGAACGCGAGTTCCGCATCGAGATCTCAGCGGACTCCGGATGGCCTTGGGGTGCATTCGGCAGTACCGATGACCTCGCGGTGGTGCATGCCATCCTGCACGCCTGGCGTGATGGGGCTTCGATCGATCAACTACGTCGTGAGTGGACGTTGCTGGCGGCGGATCCTTTGGATGCGGCCCCTCCGGGGAGGGTGGTGTCGACCGCTTGGCGGCTGACTCTGGAGCGCTCGCGGCTGATCAGGCTGGGCGACGCCGAACTGGCCGAGGCCCTGTATGCGCAGCCGACCCTGCGCGTTTTCTTCCCCTTCCCGTCGCACGGTCAGTTCAGTCTGCTCACCAGTACCAGGGCTCCGTTCTACGAGGAGGTTCCGCGGGTGGTGCCAAGCGGAGACGGCCTGTGGAACGTCGTTCTCGAATGGTCGCAGTGGTCGCCGGAGATACCGTCCCGCGTGCTTGGTTCCCGCCTCGGCGCTCGCGAGGCGGCGGCGTTGGTGGCCGCGAACGTTCCCGCGGGCAGTGGCCCGGCGATCGAGGGAGGCTGGCCGCACCCCGCCCCCGGCCATTGGTGACCTCGACGGCGCATGTCCCGCGTATGTCCTGTCGGGGGTGTCTCCTCCTTGATGGGGAGGGGGTCCCCCGGAGGTATTCAGGGGTGGGATGGCTCTGGCGGGTGACGCCGACCACCCGCCGGCCTCGGTACGGTTTCCGAAGATCGTCCGAAGCTGGAAAACGGGGGCACTCATGGGACTGTTCGGGAATGCGCACACCGTCGACCCCGTGTCGGCGCAGCGGGACTACGCGCGACTGCTGGGGCAGGGGGAGCAGGTGCACGCCGCCTTCCTGTTGATCCGGGACACGATCCTGTTCACCGACAGGCGGCTGGTGCTCATCGACAAGCAGGGGCTCACGGGGAAGAAGGTGGAGTACCACTCCGTCCCCTACCGGAGCATCACCCACTTCTCCGTGGAGACCGCCGGCCACTTCGATCTCGACGCCGAGCTCAAGATCTGGATATCCGGGAGCCCGGCGCCGATCGAGAAGACCTTCACCAAGGGTGTCGACATCTACGAGGTCCAGGCGATCCTGACGCAGTTCGTCGCCCGGTAGCGGGAGCTAGAGGACCCGGGGGAGGCCGGTCACCGACATCACCAGGGAGTAGAGGGAGGTGGTGGCGGTGATGAAGAGGCGGTTGTTCTTCGCGCCGCCGAAGGTGATGTTCGAGACCGGCTCGGGGACACGGATGCGGCCGATGAGGGTGCCGTCCGGGGCGTGGCACTGGACGCCGTTCTCCATCGCGGCCGCCCACAACCGGCCCTCGTCGTCGAAGCGGATGTTGTCGACGCGGCGGCAGGCGGTGAAGACGCGGTCGTCGGTGAGGGCGCCGTCGTCGGTGACCTTGAAGGCGCGGATGTGGCCCGCGCGGGTGTCCGCGGCGTAGAGCTCGCTCTCGTCGGGGGAGAAGACGAGGCCGTTGGGGCCGAGGAAGCCGTCGGCGACCCTGCGGACCTCGCCGGTCGAGGGGTCGGCCCGGTAGAGGTTGCAGGCGCCGATCTCGCTGGCGGCGCGGTGGCCCTCGTAGTCGCTGGTGATGCCGAAGTCCGGGTCGGAGAACCAGATGGAGCCGTCCGAGCGGACCACCGCGTCGTTCGGGCTGTTGAGCCGCTTCCCGTCGAAGCGGTCGGCGATGACGGTGATGCTGCCGTCCGGCTCGGTGCGGGTGACGCGCCGGTTGCCCTGTTCACAGGTGATCAGGCGGCCTTCGCGGTCCATGGTGTTGCCGTTGGTGTGGCCGGCCCGGGAGCGGAAGACCGAGACCGCGCCGCTCTCCTCGTCCCAGCGGAGCATGCGGTCGTTGGGGATGTCGCTCCACACCAGCTGCCGCCAAGCGGGGAGGTACAGCGGGCCCTCCGCCCAGCGGCAGTCGTCGTAGAGCCGTTCCAGCCGGGCGTCGCCGTTGGCGCAGCGGCCGGTCAGGAAGCGCTCGTCCAGGATCTCGTACAAGGTGAGGTCGGCAATGGCAGACACGATTCCCCCTGAGGCAGATTTGCCGAATACTGTTCGGCCTGATGGTGAGATTGCAGGATCAGGTACCGTCTTCGCAAGGGTCGACAGGCCCAAGAGAGGAAGATTGCGTGGACGACATCGACCGTGCGCTCGTCCTGCGCCTGCAGCAGGACGCCGGCCAGTCGTACGCCGCTCTCGGCACGGCCGTCGGGCTCTCTGCCGGGGCCACCCACGAGCGCGTACGCAAACTGCGGGAGCGCGGGGTGATCCGGCGGACCACCATCGACGTCGACCCGGCGGCCGTCGGCAGTGGGGTCCTCGCCTATGTGATGGTCGACTCCAACGCCTGGATGGGTGAGTCCGGCGCCGACTTCGCCGCGATCCCCGAGATCCAGGAGGCGCACGTCATCGCGGGCAGTTCCTCCGTGCTGGTCAAGGTGCGCACGGCCTCGACCGAGCAGCTGCAGGACGTCCTGCGCCGCCTCTACGCCATCGAGGGAGTCAGCGGCACGCACGCCACGGTCGTGCTGGACACCTTCTTCGAACGGCCGCTTCCGCTGTGACCTGGTGGTGCACCGGGATCCGGTGGAAGGATGGCCGGCCGGCCATCGGGTGGTACGGGGAGGGGCGCGGCGAGCGGACGAGCGTGCCGGCGTACGGGCAGCGGCTGGCCTTCGCGGCGGACGGGGAGCGGCACTGCCTCGGCGTGTGGCGGGCCGGGAGACGCACACCCTGTCCGACCGCGGCCCTGGTGCCCGGCCGTGCCGGGAACGCGCAGTGTCCCGAATGCGCCCGCCTCGACAGGTCGTTCTCCGTCGCGGCCGACACCAACGCCGCGGACCCGCGCACCTACCGGGTCTACCTGGCCTGGTTCGGACCCGGCATGGTCAAGGTCGGGATCACCGCCGAGGAGCGCGGATCCGCCCGGCTGCTGGAGCAGGGCGCGGTGGCCTGGACCTGGCTGGGACGTGGTCCGTTGATGGCGACCCGGCGCACCGAGGAGCTGCTGAGGGCGGCGCTCGGGGTGCCGGACCGGATCGCGTACGCCCGTAAGCGCGCTGTACGGGTGCAGCTGCCGCCGGGACCGGACCGGGCCCGGGAGGTCGCCGAGCTGCACGCGCGGGCGGCGGCGCTGTCCGGGTGGCCGGAGTCGCTGGAGCGGGTGGGGTGCGAAGTCGTCGACCATGCCGCGGCGTTCGGGCTGGACGGGTTGCCGGCCGCCGCGCGGGTGCTCACCGAGATGGTTCCCGGCGGGGCCGTCGTGGGACGGCTGATGGGCGCGGCCGGCCCCGATCTGCACCTCGAGGACGGGCTCGTCGTGGACACCCGGCTGCTGGCCGGGTGGGAGCTCACCGCCCCGGAGGGCGGGGCGGTGACGTCGGTGCCCGTGGCGGAGATCCCGTCGGCCGCCGGCGCGCCCGCCGAGCAGGACGGGCTGTTCTGAGGCGTAACGCCTGCCCCCGGTCAGCCCCGGTCTGATGCCGTCGGCCAAGGTCAAAACTTGGATCCCTTTGGTCTTCCGGCGCCGTTTGCGGTGGACACGCCGGG
This sequence comes from Streptomyces sp. NPDC029164, assembly GCF_055563995.1. NCBI lineage: Bacteria > Bacillati > Actinomycetota > Actinomycetes > Kitasatosporales > Streptomycetaceae > Streptomyces > Streptomyces sp. NPDC029164. The sequence goes on from NZ_JBVHWW010000028.1 coordinate 27,696, forward strand.
GCGGTCCGCGGAGGGTGGACGGCATGAGCATTCAGCCGGTACCGGCCTTCGAACCGCCTTATGTCATGGCCGTTTTCAGCAATGTCCGGACCGATGACGACAGCGGATATCCCGAGACCCTCGCGCGGATGGAGGAGATGGTCGCGACGAATCCCGGATACCTCGGGTACGAGTCCGCCCGCACCCCCGGTGGTCTCGGCATCACCGTCGCCTACTTCCGTGACCACGAGTCCCTCACCGAGTGGCGGGAGGACTTGCAGCACCGGGCGGCCATCAAGCAGGGCCGCGCCGACTGGTACGAGAGCTACACCCTGCACGTCGCGACCGTCGAGCGGAGCCACGGCTTTGTCCGCAACGGCTGAGGCGGTCCGCGCCTTCCGGGAGCGCCTCGGGCTGCCCGGACTGGTCGACGTCCACACGCACTTCATGCCCGAGCGGGTCCTGGACAAGGTCTGGGAGTACTTCGACGCGGTCGGCCCGCTGACCGGCGTCGAGTGGCCCATCACCTACCGGCACGAGGAGGAGCAGCGGGTCGCGCTGCTGCGGGAGTTCGGGGTCCGGGCCTTCACGGCCATGCTCTATCCGCACAAGCCGGAGATGGCCGCCTGGCTCAACGCCTGGTCCGCAGATTTCGCCGCCCGCACCCCCGGCTGCCTGCACACCGCGACCTTCTTCCCGGAGGAGGGCGCAGCCGCGTACGTCCGCCAGGCCGTCGACTCCGGGGCCCGGATCTTCAAGGCACACCTCCAGGTCGGCGGCTACGACCCCAACGACGACCGGCTGGATCCGGTGTGGGGGCTGCTCGCCGAGGCCGGCATCCCGACCGTGATCCACTGCGGGTCGGGTCCCGTGCCGGCCAAGTACACCGGACCCGAGCCGGTCGGCCGGCTGCTGGCCCGCCACCCGCGGCTGCCGCTGGTGATCGCCCACATGGGCATGCCCGAGTACGCCGACTTCCTGGACCTCGCCGACCGGTACCCCGAGGTGCGCCTGGACACCACCATGGCCTTCACCGACTTCTCCGAGCGGATCAGCCCCTTCCCGCCCGGTGACCTGGGCCGGCTCGCCGATCTCGGCGACCGGATCCTGCTCGGCACCGACTTCCCGAACATCCCCTACCCCTACGAGCACCAGCTGGCGGCCCTCGAACGGCTCGGCCTCGGCGACCACTGGCTCCGGGCGGTCTGCCACGACAACGGTGCCCGGCTGTTCCGGCTCGACGGCTGAGAGCCCCTTTTCCGTTTCTCAGGAAATTCACAGGCAGGCACAAGAACGCTCTCAGAGGTTCCGGACAGCGTGGTCGGTATGACTGCGACGACCACCTCCCACGCGTCCACGTCCACCAGCAACCACACGGCCCTCGTGCGGCCCGACGGCGGGCCCTGCCGGGTGCTCGTCGTCGACGACGAGGCCTCGCTCTCCGAGCTGCTGTCGATGACCCTGCGGTACGAGGGCTGCGAGGTCCGCAGCGCCGGCGACGGTGCCGGTGCGGTGCGGGCGGCGCGGGAGTTCCGGCCGGACGTGGTGGTCCTCGACATCATGCTGCCCGACATGGACGGTCTCACCGTCCTCGGGCGGCTGCGCCGGGAGATCCCCCAGGTCCCCGTGCTGTTCCTGACCGCCCGGGACTCCGTGGAGGACCGGATCGCCGGCCTCACGGCGGGCGGCGACGACTACGTCACCAAGCCCTTCAGCCTGGAGGAGGTCGTGGCCCGGCTGCGCGGCCTGGTCCGGCGCTCGGGCGCGGCGCAGGCGGCACGCGGCGGCTCGGTACTGGCCGTCGGCGACCTGCGGCTCGACGAGGACAGCCACGAGGTGGTGCGGGGCGGCCGGGAGATCCACCTGACCGCCACCGAGTTCGAGCTGCTGCGCTACCTCATGCGCAACCCGCGTCGGGTGCTGAGCAAGGCGCAGATCCTGGACCGGGTGTGGTCGTACGACTTCGGCGGCCAGGCCAATGTGGTCGAGCTCTACATCTCCTACCTGCGCAGGAAGCTGGAGAGCGGCCCCGGCCTGGCTCCGATGATCCACACCCGGCGCGGCGCCGGATACCTGATCAAGCCGGCCGAGTAGTGCGCTTTCGCTTCCCTTCCCGGGGACGGCGCCGACCGCGAGCCCGCCGGCCCTGGTCGCTGCGGACCCGGCTCGTCGTCTCGGCCGTGGCGCTGATCGCCGTCGTGGGCGCGGCCATCGGGACCGTCACCACCCTCGCCCTGCGCTCGTACCTGGTCAATCAGCTCGACGAGCAGCTGATCACCTCCGTCGGGATGGCCGTCCGGATGCCCGCGGGGAAGCCGGCCCGGCAGAACAGCACCGGCTTCGTCACGGCCCCCGGCAGCCCGCTGAACGCCACCGGGGTACGTCTGGACCCCGTCGGCACGGTCCTCGGGACCGCCCGCAACGTCCGCGTCGAGGGTGTGCCCGACGAGGCGCCGGTCCTCACCGAGGCTCAGAGCAGGGTGCTCGCCGCGACCGCCCGGAAGGCCGCGCAGGCCGCGCAAGCCGTGCAAGCCGCGCAGGGCGGGCAGGGCGGGCAGGGCGGGCAGGGGGGCAAGGGCGGTCGGGCCGGGTCGGGGCCGGTGGACACCGACCTTCCGGGTCTGGGCTCCTACCGGGTGCTGGCCGCGCCCGACGGGAGCCTCGCCCTCGCCTTCCCGCTGCGCGAGGTCGACTCCATCGTGGGCACCCTGGTCGGGGTCGAGGTCTGCGTCACCCTGGCCGGGCTGATCGCGGCCTCCCTCGCCGGGCAGGCCCTGGTCGGGGTCGCGCTGCGCCCGCTGCGCCGGGTGGCCGCCACCGCCACCCGGGTCTCCGAACTTCCCCTGCACAAGGGCGAGCCCGCCCTCCACGAGCGGGTGCCCGATGCCGAGGCCGACCCGCGGACCGAAGTGGGCCAGGTCGGCGCGGCCATCAACCGGATGCTGGGCCACGTCTCCTCCGCCCTCACGGCCCGCCAGCAGAGCGAGACGCGGGTCCGGCAGTTCGTCGCCGACGCCAGCCACGAGCTGCGCACCCCGCTGGCCTCCATCCGCGGATATGCCGAACTGACCCGCCGCGGACGGGAGGAGCCCGGCCCCGACACCCGGCACGCCTTGGGCCGGATCGAGTCCGAGGCCACGCGGATGACCGGCCTCGTCGAGGACCTCCTGCTGCTGGCCCGGCTCGACGCGGGCCGCCCGCTCTCCACCGCCGACGCCGAAACCGACCTGGCCCCGCTCGTCGTCGACGCCGTCAGCGACGCCCGCGCCGCAGGGCCCGGGCACCACTGGCGCCTGAACCTGCCCGAGGAGCCCGCGACCGTACGGGCCGACCCGGCCCGGATCCAGCAGGTCCTGGTGAACCTGCTCGCCAACGCCCGCACGCACACCCCGCCCGGCACCACCGTCACCGCCGATGTTTCACGTGAAACATCGGCCATCCGGCTGCGCGTCGAGGACGACGGGCCCGGCATTCCGCCGGAGCTGGTCCCCCACGTCTTCGAGCGCTTCGCCCGCGGTGACGCCTCCCGCTCCCGCACGGCCGGCTCCACCGGCCTCGGGCTCGCCATCGTCCAGGCCGTGGTCGCGGCGCACGGCGGGCGGGTCGGCGTACAGAGCGAGCCCGGGCGGACCCGCTTCGAGGTCGTGCTGCCGCTCGCCCGGCCCGCGTGCACGGCGGAGCCGGACTCACAGACGGGGCACAGGCTCACCACACAGCGGTGACAGACCGCTCCACGAGGGTCGGAGCATGCCAACCGACACCTCTCCCGGGGCCCTTCCGGCACGGGCGCCCCTCGCGCTCGTGCCGGGTGAGCCCGTCCTCGACGTGGTGATCCCGGTCTTCAACGAGGAGAAGGACCTCGGCCCGTGCGTACGCCGGCTGCACGAGCACCTCACCAGGACCTTCCCCTACCCCTTCCGGATCACGGTCGCCGACAACGCGAGCACCGACCGCACCCCCGAGGTCGCGGCGGGGCTCGCCGCCACGCTGGACGGCGTACGCAGCACCCGGCTGGAGGAGAAGGGCCGGGGCAGAGCGCTGCGCACCGTGTGGTCCGACTCCGAAGCCCCCGTCCTCGCCTACATGGACGTGGACCTCTCCACGGACCTGAACGCCCTGCTGCCGCTGGTCGCACCGCTGATCTCCGGTCACTCCGACCTGGCCATCGGCACCCGGCTGGCCCGTTCCTCACGAGTGGTGCGGGGAGCCAAGCGGGAGTTCGTCTCCCGGGCCTACAACCTCCTGCTGCGGTCCTCGCTCGCCGCCCGGTTCAGCGATGCCCAGTGCGGGTTCAAGGCCATCCGGCGCGAGGTCGCCGAGCGGCTGCTGCCGCTGGTCGAGGACGCGGGCTGGTTCTTCGACACCGAACTGCTCGTCCTCGCCGAGCGGGCCGGGCTGCGGATCCACGAGGTGCCCGTGGACTGGGTCGACGACCCCGACTCCACGGTCCACATCGTCAGGACCGCCACCGAGGACCTGAAGGGGGTCTGGCGCGTGGGCCGGGCACTGGCCGTCGGAGCGCTCCCGCTCGACCGGCTCGCCCGCCCCTTCGGCGACGATCCGCGCGACCGCACCGCGCTGCCCGGGGTGGACCGCGGCCTGGCCCGCCAGCTCCTCGGCTTCTGCGCCGTCGGAGCCCTGTCCACCCTGCTCTACCTGCTGCTGTACTCCGCCTTCCGCGCCGGGACCGGCCCGCAGACGGCCAACGGCGCCGCCCTGCTGCTCTCCGCCGTCGCCAACACCGCGGCCAACCGCCGGCTCACCTTCGGCGTCCGCGGCCGGGACCGGGCCGTGCGCCACCAGGCCCAGGGGCTGGTGGTGTTCGGCATCGGGCTGGCCCTGACGAGCGGTTCCCTGGCGGCGCTCGGAGCGGCCACCGCCGATCCCGCGCACGGCACCGAACTGGCCGTTCTGATCACCGCCAACCTCGCCGCCACCGTGCTGCGGTTCCTGCTCTTCCGCGCCTGGGTCTTCCCCGACCGGCGCGATACTCCTGCGAAGGACGACATTCGATGACCACCGCGGCGACTCCGCTCTTCCCGGTCCCCGAGACCCGGGCCCGTACCGGCCGGCGCGCCGTCGAACGGCCCCGCTGGGAACGGCCCGCCCTCGCCGGACTGCTGATCGCCACCGCCGCCCTGCTGCTGTGGGACCTCGGCTCCTCCGGCTACGCCAACTCCTTCTACTCCGCCGCCGCACAGGCGGGCAGCGAGAGCTGGAAGGCCTTCTTCTTCGGCTCCTCCGACGCCGGCAACTCCATCACCGTCGACAAGCCCCCGGCCGCCCTGTGGCCGATGATGCTGTCGGTCCGGCTGTTCGGGCTCGGCTCCTGGCAGATCCTCGTCCCGCAGGCCCTGATGGGCGTCGGCACGACGGCCGTGCTGTACGCCGCCGTACGCCGCCAGTTCGGCCCCGGTGCGGCGCTGCTGAGCGGAGCGGCCTTCGCGCTCACGCCCGTCGCGGCCCTGATGTTCCGCTTCAACAACCCCGACGCCCTGCTGACGCTGCTGCTGACCGTCACCGTCTACTGCGTGCTGCGGGCCCTCGACGGGGCCCGCACCCAGTGGCTGGTCTGGGCCGGTGTCGCCGTCGGCTTCGCCTTCCTCACCAAGACCCTGCAGGCCTTCGTCATCCTGCCGCCGCTCGCGCTGCTGTACGCGGTCTGCGCGCCGACCCGGCTGCGCAGGCGCCTGGGCCAGCTGTTGCTGGCCGGGCTCGCGATGGTGGCGGCCGGCGGCTGGTGGGTGGCGATCGTGGAGCTGTGGCCCGCGTCCTCCCGCCCGTACATCGGCGGTTCGCAGAACAACTCCTTCCTGGAACTGACCCTCGGCTACAACGGCCTGGGCCGGATCAACGGCAACGAGACCGGCAGCGTCGGCGGCGGCACCCGGACCGGCGGGGCCGCGGCCTACGGCCTGCCCGAGGCCGGTATGGGCGGCCCGGGCGGCAGGGCAGGGGGAGGCGGCTGGGGGGAGACCGGCTTCGACCGGCTGTTCTCGGGCAACATCGGCGGGCAGATCTCCTGGCTGCTCCCCGCGGCGCTGGTGCTGCTGGTGGCCGGGCTGGTGGTGACCTGGCGGGCCCGCCGGGCCACCGACTCGCTGGACGGCATGGCCCGGGCGGCCTTCCTGGCCTGGGGCGGCTCGCTGCTGATCACCGTGATCGTCTTCAGCTACATGCAGGGCATCTTCCACGAGTACTACACCGTGGCCCTGGCGCCGTTCGTGGCCGCGCTGATCGGCATGGGCGTCGCCGTCCTGTGGGAGGAGCGGGGCAGCGCGGCCGCCGCGATCACCCTCTCCGGCACGCTGGCCCTGACGACCGTCTGGTCGTACGTCCTGCTGGGCCGCGCCACCGGCTATCTGCCGTGGCTGCGCTGGGCGGTGCTGGTGGGCGGGCTGCTCGCCGCGGCCGCACTGCCGTTCGCGGCGCGGGCGGGCCGCCGGATGCTGCCGGTCGTGGCGGCGCTGGGAGTGGCGGCGTCCTTGGCCGGACCGCTGGCGTACTGCCTGACCACGGTGAACACCGGACACACCGGTTCCATCGTGACCGCCGGACCGGCGGTGGCGGGCGGCCGGGGCGGCCCCGGCGGCATGATGGGCGGCTTCCGGGGCGTTGCCGGCGAGCTGCCGCAGGGCGGGCCGGGTGGCCAGGGAGCCCAAGGAGCCCAAGGCGGGCAGCCGGGCACGGGCGGGCCCGGCGGCGGTCAGCCGGGTGCCGGTCAGCCGGGTGCCGCGCTGCCGGGCGGTGGGCTGCCGCAGGGCGGTATGCCGCCGGGCCAGGGCACCGCCGGCGGACGCGACGGCGACCGCGGCGGCGCGCGCACGGGCGGCGGGCCGGGCGGCGCGGGCGGTCTGCTGAACGGGGCGCAGGTCGGCGCCCAGGCCAAGGCGGCCCTCACCACCGACGCCGGCTCGTACACGTGGGCGGCGGCCGCCATCGGCTCGCAGAACGCGGCCAGTTACCAGCTGGCCTCGGGCGCGCCCGTCATGGCGATCGGCGGCTTCAACGGCAGCGACCCCTCGCCGACCCTGGAGCAGTTCAAGGCGTACGTGCGGGAAGGGAAGATCCACTGGTTCATCGGCCAGGGCGGGACCAGCGGCGGACCGGCCACCACCGGCGGCCCCGGCACCACCGAGGGCGGCGCGCGGATGGGCGGCGGGCCGGGCGGCGGCACCAGCAGCGAGATCGAGAGCTGGGTCAAGGCCGGCTTCAAGGAGTCCACGGTCGGCGGGGCCACCTTCTACGACTTGACCGCCCCGACGTCATGACCCGGTCGGATCCGGTCCGATCGGGTCTCATCCGGCCCGATCGACAGGACACCCCCTAGCATCAAGAGGGCGGACCGGGCATTCCGGGCTGATCCACCTGTCGTGAGGAGGGTGCCTGCATGGTGACCGCGGCCGATCCGGGCGAGACACGGACCAGTGTGTGGCTGACCGCCAGGCCCGCCGCCCCCGCCAGACGCCGCACCGAGGCACCCTCCGGACTCGACCGGGAGCGGATCACCGCCGCGACCGTACGGCTGCTCGACGCCGAGGGGCTGGCCCGCTTCTCGATGCGGCGGCTCGCCGCCGGTCTCGGGGTCACCGCGATGTCCCTGTACTGGTACGTGGACACCAAGCACGATCTGCTCGAACTCGCCCTGGACCGTGCCCTGGGCGAGTTCAGGCTGCCGGCCGCGCCGCCGGGGACCGGCGAGGCGGGCTGGCCGGCCCGGTTGCAGACCCTGGCCCGTGGCTACCGGCGGGTGCTGGCGGACCATCCGTGGGTGGCTCCGCTCACCGCCGCCTATCCCAACATCGGCCCGCACGCGCGGGCCTTCGACGCCGCACTTCAGCGACTGCTGGACGCCACCGGGCTGGCGCACGCCGCCCGGACCGGCGCCCACCTGGCCGTGTCGCAGTTCCTGCAGGGCTGTGGGGGCGCGGTCCGGCGGGCGCCCGAGGCCGATTTCTGCCTCGCGCTCGACGTCCTGATCGCGGGCATCGAGGCCAAGGCGCAGCCCGAGGCCAAGGCCACCGCTGGAGGCCGCGGCTCAGGGCCCTGACACCGCCAGGGCCCGGACACCGCCACGGCCCCGACACCGCTCAGGCCTTGACGGTGCTCTCGGTGGCCGCCGCCGGCTGGGGCGAAGCCGCCGCCGGGGAGTGGGCCGCAGGCTTGGACTTCAGCGCGACCTCCTTGATGAACAGCACCAGCACCAGGCCGAGGAGCGCGAACGGGGCGGCGTAGAGGAAGACGTCGCCGACGCCGTGCCCGTACGCGGACTCGATGACCTCGCGGATGGGTGCGGGCAGCTTGTCGAGGTCGGGGATCCCGCCCCCGGCGGTGCCGCCCCGGCCCGCGGCCGCGGCCTTCGGCCCGAGTGCGGCCAGCCCGTCCTGGACGTAGTGCGTGACCCGGTTGGCCATGACCGCGCCGAGCGCGGAGACGCCCATGGCGCCGCCGAGCGAGCGGAAGAAGGTGACGACCGAGCTGGCCGCGCCCAGGTCCTCGGGAGCCACCTGGTTCTGGGTGGCGAGGACCAGGTTCTGCATCATCATGCCGAGACCGAGGCCGGTCAGCGCCATGTACATCGCGATGTGCCAGTACGGGGTGTCGTACCGCAGGGTGCCCAGCAGGCCCAGACCGACGGTCAGCAGCACGCCGCCGGAGACGAGCCAGGCCTTCCACTTTCCGGTCTTGGTGATCACCTGACCGGAAAGGGTGGAGGAGACGAAGAGGCCGGCGATCATCGGAATCGTGAGGACTCCGGACATCGTGGGGGACTCGCCGCGGGCCAACTGGAAGAACTGGCTGAAAAACACGGTCCCCGAGAACATCGCGATGCCCACGAACAGGGAGGCCGCCGACGCCAGGCTGATGGTCTTGTTGCGGAAGAGCCGCAGCGGGATGATCGGGTCGCTCGCGCGGGACTCGACGAGGACGAAGAGCAGTCCGAGCAGCACCGCGCCGCCCGTCATGGCCCAGGTCTGCCAGGAGATCCACTCGTAGGAGTCGCCGGCCTGGGTGACCCAGATCAGCAGCAGCGAGACGGCCCCGCTGATCAGGAAGGCGCCCAGCCAGTCGACCTTGACGTCGCGGCGGACGACCGGGAGGTGCAGGGTCCGCTGGAGCACGATCAGGGCGATGATCGCGAACGGCACGCCGACGTAGAAGCACCAGCGCCAGCCCAGCCACTCGGTGTCGGTGATGACACCGCCCAGCAGCGGGCCGCCGACGGTGGCGACGGCGAAGACCGCACCGAGGTAGCCGCTGTACCGGCCGCGCTCACGCGGGGAGATCATCGCGGCCATGACGATCTGGGCGAGGGCCGACAGACCGCCGACGCCTATGCCCTGGACCACGCGGCAGGCGATGAGCGTGCCGGTGTTCTGGGACAGACCCGCGACCACGGAGCCGAGGACGTAGATCACGAGGGAGATCTGGACCAGCAGCTTCTTGCTGAAGAGGTCGGACAGCTTGCCCCACAGCGGGGTGGCCGCCGTCATCGACAGCAGGGCCGCCGTGACCACCCAGGTGTACGAGGACTGGGTGCCGCCGAGGTCGCTGATGATCTGGGGCAGGGCGTTGGAGACGATCGTGGAGGACAGGATCGCCACGAACATGCCGAGCATCAGCCCGGACAGCGCCTTCATGATCTGCGGGTGGGTCATGGTCACGGCCGCGGAAGCGGATGCTCCCGCGGCCGCGGCCTTGGGTGTGTTGTCGGTCGTCGTCTCCGACTGGGCCATGTCTTTCCTTACGTCCGGAAGCTCGATCGGAGTCGGGCCAACAGGGTGTTGAGTACGTCGATGTCCTGGGCGGACCAGTCGTGCAGGGCTCTCTCCAACGCGGCCGTGTGGCGGGCGCCGAGCTCGGCGAGCAGCGCCCGGCCGGTCGGCGTGAGCCGCAGGATCCGGCAGCGTCCGTCGCCGGGGTCGGTCTCTCGCTCGATCCAGCCGCGGTCGGCGACGTGCGTGACGTGCCGGCTGGTCACCGAGATGTCCACCGCCATGAACTCGGCCAGCCGGCTCAGCCGCATCTCCCCGTGCCGGTCGAGCACGGTGAGGACGGCAGCCGCGCCGGGCGGACAGTCCGGGGGCAGGCTGCGGGCGAGCTCGCGCTTGACCGCGCCGATCCCGGTGAGCTGGCGGGCCAGCTCACCGTGCGGAGTGGTCGGAGCAGTCGGAGCAGTCGGTGCGTTCGGTGCGGTCGCAGTCGTCCGCGCGGTCATCGTCACCGGGTCCCTCCATCTTGTTGCTTCAGGCAACCATAGAAGCGAATGGTTGCTACAGGCAAACGAATCTGGGGGGTGGGGCGGTAAAAGAATCGGAAAACCGGCTAGGGTCCTGCTCCATGGCTGAGAACCACAACTCACAGGTCCCCGAGGGCAACTACGACCCCGCGGGCAGCACGCAGATGTTCCGGGCGTTCGTCGAGGAGGCCGCACCGGCCCGCCAGGCGGCGCCGGGCTCCCGCCAGCAGCGCCGCGCCGCGGAGCAGGAGCGGTCCGGGTCCTCGGGCTCGACCGCGAAGGTTGCCCTGATCATCGGGCTCGTCCTCATGATCGGCGCGGCCGCCTGGGTGGTCCTGCACTGACGGCTCCGGCGCGGGCCGGGTCCGCCGGCCTCAGCTCCAGGTGGCGGTGACGTTCCGGGTGTCCACGTGCATGCCCAGCGGCACCCGCCAGGCCTCCACGCACACGGTGTAGGTCTGCGTCTTCGAGGCTCCGCCCGCGAGGGGCGCCGGCAGCGGCTGGGTCGTGGTGATCGTGGCCCAGTCGATGCCGAGCGCGCCGATGATGTGCGTCGCGAAGCTGACCGTGCCCGCGCGGGCCGCCGTCGTGCCGGTGTTCGTGAAGGTGACCGTGACCCGCTCGCACCAGCGGTCGGCCGCGGCCGCCCTGGTCGGCGCCGACAGCGTCAGTTGCGCCGGGGTCGTGGGCGGGGCCGGGGGCGTGGTGCCGGGCTTGGCGGACGGGCCGCCCGGGCCGGTGGGCGAGGTCGACGGAGTCCCCGGAGCGTTCGGCGTGCCCGCCGCCGGCGGGGTCCGCCCGGGACCGGCCGGGGCGCCGGGGGCGCCCGCGGAGCCGCCGGGGGCGGTGCCCGCGGCTCCGCCCGGGGTGAAGCCGCCCGGAAGTCCGGATCCGGGAGTCTGGGCCGACGTACCGGACGGCATACCGGACGACGTACCGGAAGGCGCGGAGGATCCGCCCGCCGCGGACGGACCGCCGAGCTGCTGGAACTCCACGCCTCCCCGCGGCGCCACGTTCTGCCCCGCGCCCCGTTCGGGGCCCGGGGCCGCGGCGCCCACGGCGACGTAGCCGTCCCGCGCCGGGCCGCCGCAGCCGGTGAGGCCGGCGACGGCCGTGCAGCACAGGGCGAGGAGGGCGGTGGCCGCTCGCGATCCCTTTCGCATCGCGCCAGTTTTCCTGACGGAACGTCAATTGGGAAGCGGGCGGCGCCCGGTCACTCTCCGATGAGACCCGCGCGCAGCTGCGCGAGGGTACGGGTCAGCAGCCGGGAGACGTGCATCTGGGAGATGCCGACCTCCTCGCCGATCTGCGACTGCGTCATGTTCGCGAAGAAGCGCAGCATGATGATCTGCCGCTCCCGGGGCGGGAGTTTGGCGAGCAGCGGCTTCAGGGACTCGCGGTACTCGACGCCTTCGAGCGCGGTGTCCTCGTAACCGAGGCGGTCCGCGAGCGAGCCCTCGCCGCCCTCGTCCTCCGGGGAGGGCGAGTCGAGCGAGGAGGCGGTGTAGGCGTTGCCGACGGCGAGACCGTCGACCACGTCCTCCTCCGAGACCCCGAGCACGGCGGCGAGCTCCGGCACGGTCGGCGAGCGGTCCAGCTTCTGGGCGAGCTCGTCGCTGGCCTTGGTCAGCGCCAGGCGCAGCTCCTGGAGCCGCCGCGGGACGCGGACGGACCAGGAGGTGTCCCTAAAGAATCGTTTGATCTCGCCCACGACGGTCGGCATCGCGAACGTCGGAAACTCCACGCCGCGTTCGCAGTCGAACCGGTCGATCGCCTTGATCAGGCCGATGGTGCCGACCTGGACGATGTCCTCCATCGGCTCGTTGCGGCTGCGGAAGCGGGCCGCGGCGTACCGCACAAGGGGCAGGTTCAGCTCGATCAGGGTGTCGCGTACGTACGCCCGTTCGGGGCTGTCCGCGTCCAGGGCGGCGAGTCGCTGGAAGAGGGAGCGGGAGAGGGTGCGGGTGTCGATGGCTTCCGAGCGGTCGGACACTGCCGGCGGCGTCACGCTCTTGACGAGTGTGAGCACCTTGGAGCTGCCCTGGTCTACGGACATGCCACCCCCTTGAGGTCGCGGACGGTCGCGTACGGCGCGCCCGTCGGAGGAACGCAGCCTCCACCTGAATACCGGAGGCGGGGCTGCGGCAAACGCGGTTCAAGCAGAATGTCACATGTCGGCAACACGCTGTAGCGCCAAGTCGACATATATCTCCAGCGACAGGAGCGCCCGGAAGGCGATCAGCCCGATCTGTCGGGAAACGTGCGGATGATCTCCACTCGTTACGGTTACGCCTCGATCCTGTTTGCGGATCTCAGTCGGGCGAAGCTCCGGGCGAGCAGCCGCGAGACGTGCATCTGGGAGACCCCGAGCTCGGCGCTGATCTGTGACTGCGTCAGGTTGTTGTAGTACCGCAGGAGCAGGATCCGCTGTTCGCGCTCGGGCAGTTGTACGAGGAGGTGGCGGACGAGGTCGCGGTGCTCGACCCCGGCCAGCTCCGGGTCCTCGTAGCCGAGCCGGTCCAGCAGCCCGGGCATGCCGTCGCCCTCCTGGGCGGCCTCCAGCGAGGTCGCGTGGTAGCTGCGCCCGGCCTCGATGCAGGACAGCACCTCGTCCTCGGTGATGCGCAGGCGTTCGGCGATCTCCGGGGTGGTCGGGGTGCGCCCGTGCAGCGTGGTGAGGTCCTCGGTGGCGGCGTTGACCTGGACCCACAGTTCGTGGAGGCGGCGCGGTACGTGGACGGTGCGGACGTTGTCGCGGAAGTACCGCTTGATCTCGCCCACGACGGTCGGCATCGCGAAGGTCGGGAACTGCACGCCGCGGTCCGGGTCGAAGCGGTCGATGGCGTTGATCAGGCCGATGGTGCCGACCTGGACCACGTCCTCCATCGGCTCGTTGCGGCTGCGGAAGCGGGCGGCCGCGTACCGGACGAGCGGGAGGTTGGCCTCGATGAGGGCCCCGCGCACCCGGGTGTGCTCGCTGGTGCCCGGCTCCAGTCCCTTCAGCTGGCCGAAGAGGACCTGGGTGAGGGCCCGGGTGTCCGCGCCCCGGCTCGGGGGTCTCGGTGGGGCCGGGGGTTCCTCGGGCGGCTCCTGGCGGGGCTCGATGAGGGGCTCCGGGCGGGCTTCCCGGGGAGCTTCCCGCAGGGCTTCCGGGCGGGATTCCCGCCCCGGCTCGCGCCCCGGCTCCTGACCGGACGCCTGACCGGTTCCCTGGCCGGATTCCTGGCGGGGCTCTTGCTGGATCGGCACCTGGGGGTCCTGCTGGGGTGGCACTTGAGGCGCAGTACTGGCCGGCACGGTCACGCCACCCCTTCAGTCAACTCATCCGTCAAAAGCGGTCATAGCATCACAAGAGATGTGCACTGTGTGCAAGTACCGTATAACGCCGTGTTGAGGGCAAGTTGGGCATATCAGGGCAATATGCTCAGTGATGGGTATGCAAAAACCCCCCACCCGTCGGAGTGGGGGGCCGGAATTCCGGGAACCGCTTCAGCGTACGGGGTCAGCGCACCAGTTCGGTCATGAACTCGCCGATGCCGGATGCGGCATCCGATATCCCCTGGAAGCCTATTTCCACCATCTCGGCCGCCCTCTTCGGCTGGGTGATGATCACGAAGAGGACGAACACGGTGAGGGCACCCGTGATGAGTTTCCTGGTGTCCACGAGCGGGCGGCCTCCCCAACCGGTCCTTGCGAGTCGGGTGAGTCTAACCGGTCAAGATTGGGCACTGACGTGTCCTTTAAGGACCAATGACCCGGCACTCCGGGTCCTTTGCCGCTGTGTCGGGGGTTGTGGCGGGCGCAGGATGGGGGTGAGCCCACCGGTTCTGGCAGGAAATCGGTGGGTGAGGGACAGGACCTCACCGCGGGGTCCGAGCCGCGAGCTTCCCCCTGACCGCGGCCCGGACTGGCAGGTCCGTCCTCGTCGGGGGAAGTGGCTTTGTCCCCCCGATGCCACTTCCCCCGTCCCACACGTCGAAGGCCCCGACCCCGGTCGGGGCCTTCGACGTGTCGTACGGGACTACTCGATGCCGCCGGCCAGTCCCAGCACGGGCTCCACGGGGGCGATCACGGGGTACAGCTGGTTCGGCACCTCCATCAGCGCGTTGAGCTGGTTCGCACCCTCGCTGAGCTTCGACCCGATCTCCGAGACGGAAGTGGGCTGGGCCCCCGCCGGAATCCCGGGCGCGGCCGTCGGCAGGTCCGGGAGGGCGAGGGGGGCGATTGGGGCGGCCGAGGCGGCGGGTGCGGCGAGGCCCGCGGCGGCCCCCGCGAGGGCGATGGCGGCGAGGATGCGCTGGGTCTTGGTCATGCCGTGACAACGGCCGAAGGGGCGGGCGGTCACGCGGCTGTCCGCCGGACGGGAGCGCCCCGAACGCCGAGGGCCCGAACGCCGAGAGCCCCGACCCTTGCGGGGCGGGGCTCTCGTTCAGAGCGGTAGCGGTGGGATTTGAACCCACGGATAGCTTGCACCATCACACGCTTTCGAGGCGTGCTCCTTCGGCCGCTCGGACACGCTACCGAGAGAGAGCTTAGCCCAAGGTGGCCCGTGCGCCGAAATCCGTATCCGCGTGCCCGCCGTCACAGCTCACGGAAGAAGTCCGTCAGCTGTCGGGCGCACTCTTCGGCGAGGACGCCGCGGACCACCTCGGGGCGGTGGTTGAGCCGGCGGTCCCGTACGAGGTCCCACAGGGACCCGGCCGCGCCCGCCTTCTCGTCGTCCGCGCCGTAGACGACGCGGGCGACGCGCGACTGCACGAGCGCGCCCGCGCACATCACGCACGGCTCCAGGGTCACCACGAGGGTGCACCCCGGAAGCCGCCATTCGCCGCGCGCGGCGGCCGCCCGGCGCAGCGCCACGACCTCGGCGTGCGCCGTGGGGTCGCCGGTCGCCTCGCGTTCGTTGTACCCGGTGGCGAGGATTTCCCCGTCCGGGCCCAGCACGACGGCGCCGACCGGCACATCGCCGGCCGGCACCGCCCGGGCGGCCTCCTGGAGCGCCAGGCGCATGGAGTCCCGCCACGGGTCCCGTACGGGATCGGTGGTGTGCGTGTCGCGCGTGCGGATCACTAGCGGACGGCCTCCAGGACCTCGGTGGCGCCGAGGGACTCGGCGATCTCCGAGAGGGCGTCCCCGTCCAGGGTCATCAGTTGTTTGTTGGTCACCCCGAGGTCGTCCAGCAGCAGGGGGTCGCCGAGCGGGCCGGCCGGTACCGGCTCCGCTCCGGTCCCGCCCGCCCCGTCCTCGTCGGCGTCCTCGTCCGTGTAGGCGGCGATGGCGTCCTCCTCGCCGTCTTCGGTGCCGTCCAGGTCCAGCTCGTCGAGTTCGTCGTCCTCCTCGTCGCTGCCCAGCAGCTCTTTGGTCAGCATCGAGCCGTAGGAGCTGCGGGCGGCCACGGAGGCGTTCGATACGAAATACCGCGGGTCCTCCTCGCCGTCCACGCGGACGACGCCGAACCAGGCGTCCTCCTGCTCGATGAGGGCGACCACCGTGTCGTCGTCGACAGCGGCGGAACGGGCGAGATCGATCAGATCACTGAGGGACTCGACGTTGTCGAGTTCCATGTCGCTCGCTTCCCACCCGTCTTCGGTGCGCGCGAGCAGTGCGGCGAAATACACCGTGACTCTCCCACTGGTCTTAGGCGTGCCGGTTGGAGGTCCCCCCGGCCGGAGGTTGGGGCCGCAACGGCCGCGTGCTCGCCGTTCGTGCCCCGCCCAATCGGCATCGTGGCAGAAACAGCGGCTTTGCGAGAGGTCTTCGGCGCTTGCGTCGTGCCGTGCCGTGTCCCTGCGGGGGGCTTGCGGGGTTGTGGGGGCGGGGCGGCGGGGCCGTGCCGGGGGGTGCGCGGCGGGCGGTACGGCTCGGCCGTGTCGCGGCGCGCCGGGCCTGCGGCCGGCTACCCCGGGGCACCGCTCCGGACCCGGCGCCTCACACGCCGGCGGGGCTGGATGGGGCGGCGGGGCTGGACGGGGGGCGGCCGGGCTGGATGGGGCGACAGGGCTGGATGGGGCGGCGAGGCTGGATTTACCAGCGGAAGGTGCGCATGCGCATCTGTTGGCGCATGCGGGCTGCGCGGGCTCGGCGGGGCTGGACGCGGTCGCGCAGGGCGCGGGCCTCCATCAGGTCGCGCAGGAACTGCGCGCGGCGTGCTCGGCGCTGGGCCGCGGTCTCCGGCGCATCGTCGCTCGGCTGCGTGTCGGGCATCGGCCACCACCCTGGGCTGGTCGGTCGTTTCCCCCTGCACCCACCTTCCCCCGGACGGGGCGTTTGATGCCACCCCTGTGCAGGTCAGGCGTCGTCCTTGAGGGTCGGGACGATCGCCACCGGGCCGTGCGCGTGGTGCAGTACCGCATGGGCCACCGAGCCGATCTGCAGGGACATGGCGGTGCGCCGCGGGTGGTGGCGGCCGACCACGACCAGGGCCGCCGACCGCGAGGCGTCGACCAGCCGGCCCGCCGGGTCGCCGGGGACCGCGGCCTGCTCGACGGGGACGTCCGGGTAGCGCGTGCGCAGGGGCGCCAGCCGCGCGGTCTGGGAGCGGAGCATCTCCCGCTCGGCCGGTACGCCGTCCCCCTCGTCGGCGAGCCCCTCCGGCGGGATCACCTCGAAGGGCCGGTCGATCACCAGGGCCGGCGCGGGCGGGACGGCGTACGCGGAGACCACCTGGACGGTGGTCCCCCGCACGGCCGCCTCCGCGAAGGCGAAGGACAGGACGTCGTCGGGCGTCTCGGCGGCGTGCAGCCCGAGCACCACGCGCCCGGCGGACTCCTCGGAGGCCGCCGCCCCGGCGTTGCGCTCCGCGTGCGGGACCACCACCACCGGGCACGGGGCCGTCGACGCGACCGCCCTGCTGCTCGAACCGAGCAGCAGGGCGGCGAAGCCGCCGCGCCCCCGGGAGCCCATCACCAGCATCAGGGCCCCCGCGCCGATCACCCGCAGCGCCTCGGGTACGGAGCCCTCCAGGGCCTCGTACCGGACCCCCTCGGGCAGCTCGGGGCCGCCGCCCAGCAGGGCCCGTACCCAGTCCTTCACGGGGTCGGCGAACTCCTCCGGCTGCGAGGCGTCGTGCAGGGCCGCCCGGCGGCCGGCATACAACTGCGCGTGGTCGGGCAGAACATGGGCGATCATCAGCTCCGTACCGTGCCGGACGGCTGCGGCCCTCGCCCACTCCAGGGCCCTGAGGCTGTGTTCGGACCCGTCGACGGCTGCGATCACCGGTGCGTTGCTCATCCGTCCAGCGTGCTGGGCGTCCGCGCGGGTCGCATCCGCAGGCCGCTGCGGGCGTGGCAGCCGCTGCGGACGCGAAGGGGCCGCGTCACCGCGTAGCCTTTTGGGTGCAGGTCGCGTCGTGCGGCCGTTTTTGCTGGTCGCAGGCTCAGTTTTGGAGGATGTTGTGCGTTTGCAGGTCGTCGATCACCCCTTGGTGGCGCACAAACTCACCACCCTGCGCGACAAGCGCACCGACTCCGCCACCTTCCGGCGGCTCGCCGACGAGCTGGTCACCCTGCTCGCGTACGAGGCCACCCGCGACGTGCGCACCGAGCAGGCCGACATCGAGACGCCGGTCGCCCCGACCACCGGCGTGAAGCTGTCCCACCCGCGCCCGCTGGTCGTGCCGATCCTGCGGGCCGGCCTGGGCATGCTCGACGGCATGGTGCGACTGCTGCCGACCGCCGAGGTGGGCTTCCTGGGCATGGTCCGCAACGAGGAGACCCTGGAGGCCTCCACGTACGCGACCCGCATGCCGGAGGACCTCTCCGGGCGCCAGGTCTACGTCGTCGACCCGATGCTCGCCACCGGCGGCACGCTCGTCGCGGCGATCCAGGAGCTGATCAAGCGCGGCGCCGACGACGTCACCGCCGTGGTGCTGCTGGCGGCGCCCGAGGGCGTCGAGATCATGGAGCGCGAGCTGGCGGGCACGCCGGTGACCGTGGTGACGGCCGCGGTGGACGAGCGGCTCAACGAGCACGGCTACATCGTGCCGGGGCTGGGCGACGCGGGCGACCGCATGTACGGCTCGGCCGAATAGCCGTCCGGCGGCCGGCGGCCGCCGCACTCCAGCACTCCATCGGTGGAGCGCTGGAGCGGCAGGCCGGTGCGCCGGTACGCGGTTCAGGCGTTCAGCATGTGGCGGGCGCGGGCACGGGGTTGGCCAGGACGGCCAGCGCCTTGTCCGCGTCCTCCTTCGTACTGAGCTCCTTGAAGGCGTCGCCCAGGATCAGGTCGATGTCCGCGCCTTCGCGGGTGTCGGTCTGCTGGGTGGTGCCGGCGAGCTGAGTGCCCAGTACGGAGTAGGCGGCCTTGTCCGTCGTCGGGGAGCCCAGCAGTATCCCGGTGCCGGGGACCTTCTTGTCGAAGTCGGCCGGGGCGTTGCCGACGTGGCCGATGACGAAGCCGCGTTTGGCCAGTTCGTCGCCGACGGCCTTGGCCAGGCCGGCGCGCGGGGTCGCGTTGTAGACGTTGACCGTGATCTCGCCGGGCGGCGGGAGCACGACCGCGGGTTTCGCGGCGGCCGAGGCGGTGGAGGCGGCCTCGGGGCCGCCCTTGGCCGCGCCCTTGGGAGGTGTCGTCGGGCAGTCCTTGGCACCCGCAGCCGTATTCCGCTTGGGGCTGTCGCCGCGGAACACGTCGATGAGCTGCATTGCCCCGTAGCCGACCAGGGCAAGCGCGAGGACCGAGCCGAGGATGGCGAGGACGATCCGAGGACGGCTCCGCTTGCGGCTCATACGGGGGTAGGCGGCTCCCGTGACGCGGTACTTTCCGCCCATGCCGGGGGGAGTGAGCATGCTCATGGGCGCAGCGTAGTGCGGCCCGGTGGCGATGCCTACTAAATGATCTGCTGATAGGTCAATGGTGACCCGAAAGGCGCAATCTACGCGAACACGTCAGTCCATCTCGAGGACGCGGGCGTGCAGGACCTGGCGCTGCTGCAGGGCGGCGCGCACGGCGCGGTGCAGCCCGTCCTCCAGGTAGAGGTCGCCCCGCCACTTCACGACATGGGCGAACAGGTCGCCGTAGAAGGTGGAGTCCTCGGCGAGCAGCGTTTCGAGGTCCAGCTGTCCCTTGGTCGTCACGAGCTGGTCGAGCCGGACCGGGCGCGGCGCGACGTCCGCCCACTGCCGGGTGGTTTCCCTGCCGTGGTCGGGGTACGGCCGCCCGCTTCCGATGCGCTTGAAGATCACACGGAAAGCCTACCGGGCCCGCGCCTGCGGGCGCAGCCTCGAAGCGGTAGTGCAAAAGTGGCGAACAGTGCTATTTGGGGAGTGATCCATGAGCGAGAGCACCGACCCCGCCGTCCCGGCGGACCAGACGTGCCCGGCCGACAAGATCGCCGCCGGGTACGCCTTCACCGGACCCGCGCTCGATCTCGGGGCCCTGCTCTGGGACGGCGGCTGCCTGCCCGACCGTCAGATCCGCATCCCGCTGTCGATGCTCAACCGCCACGGGCTGGTCGCCGGCGCCACCGGCACCGGCAAGACCAAGACGCTCCAGCTCATCGCCGAGCAGCTGTCGGCCCACGGCGTGCCGGTCTTCCTCGCGGACGTCAAAGGGGACGTCTCGGGGATCTCGGCGCCCGGCACGGCCGACCCGAGGATCGGCGAACGGGCCCGGGAGGTGGCCCAGAAGTGGGAGCCGACCGCGTATCCCAGCGAGTTCTACTCCCTCGGCGGGATCGGCCCCGGGATCCCCGTCCGCTCCACCGTCACCAGCTTCGGCCCGGTCCTGATGTCCAAGGTGCTCCAGCTCAACCAGACGCAGGAGCAGTCCCTCGGCCTGATCTTCCACTACGCCGACACCAAGGGCCTGGAGCTCATCGACCTCAAGGACCTGCGCGCGGTCGTCGCCTTCCTCGTCTCCGACCAGGGGAAACCCGAACTCAAGGGGATCGGCGGACTGTCCGCGGCGACGGCCGGGGTGATCCTGCGGGCGCTGACCGCCTTCGAGCAGCAGGGCGCCGGGGACTTCTTCGGAGAGCCGGAGTTCGACACGAGCGAATTCCTGCGCACGGCACCGGACGGCCGCGGGCTGGTCTCCGTACTGGAACTCCCCGCGGTCCAGGACAAGCCCCAGCTCTTCTCCACCTTCCTGATGTGGCTGCTGGCCGACCTCTACAACGACCTGCCGGAGGTCGGCGACCTGGAGCAGCCCAAACTCGTCTTCTTCTTCGACGAGGCGCACCTGCTGTTCAGCGAGGCCTCGAAGGCCTTCCTCACCTCCATCACCCAGACCGTGCGCCTCATCCGCTCCAAGGGCATCGGCGTCTTCTTCGTGACGCAGACCCCCAAGGACGTACCGGCGGACGTGCTCGCCCAGCTCGGCAACCGGGTGCAGCACGCACTGAGGGCCTTCACCCCCGACGACGCCAAGGCGCTGAAGGCGACCGTGAAGACCTTCCCGAACTCCGCGTACGACCTGGAGGAGCTGCTCACCGGGCTGGGGACCGGCGAGGCGGTCATCACCGTGCTCAGCGAGAGGGGCGCTCCGACCCCGGTCGCGGCGACCCGGCTGCGCGCCCCGCAGTCGCTGATGGGGCCGATCGAACCCGCCGCCCTGGACCGGGCGGTGAAGTCCTCGCTGCTCTGGTCGCGCTACGCGGAGCCCGTCGACCGCGAGTCGGCGTACGAGAAGATCAGCGCCGAGCAGGCCGCGGCCGAGGCGCAGGCGGAGGCCGCGGCTGCCGCCGCCGAGGCCGAGAAGCAGGCCAAGGAGGCGGAGAAGGAGGCGGAGAAGGAGGCGGCGAGGGCCGCGCGCAGCGCTCCGAAGCCGGATCCCTCACTGGCCGAACAGGTGGTGGGGAGCGGCCTGTTCCGCTCACTGGCGCGGTCGATCGGGACCCAGCTGGGCCGGGAGATCTCGCGCTCCGTCTTCGGGACGGCCCGCAAACGGCGGTGACACCCCCGGGCGGGCGCCCGCTTCGAGGCGGAGTCGAGCGAACCGATTGCCGCTACCCGGGTGCGCGCTGACAGACTCGTCGTATGCGGACCGAACTCACCGACACCACGTCCAGCAAGGTCAACCGGGCCCTGCTCGAAGCCCGCCGGGCCATAGGCAGCCCCGCCATGGGGCTGGTGCTGACCCTCGTCGTCGTCACCGACGAGGAGAACGCCTACGACGCCGTGCGCGCGGCCTCCGAGGCCTCGCGCGAGCACCCGTGCCGCATCATCGCGGTGATCAAGCGGGTCTCGCGCGGCCCGCTCACGCTCCGCGCCACCCGGATGGACGCCGAGCTGCGGGTCGGCACCGACGCCGGGACCGGGGAGATCGTGCTGCTGCGCCTGCACGGGGCGCTGACCGAGCACACCGCCTCGGTCGTACTGCCGCTGCTCGTGCCGGACGCGCCCGTGGTGGCGTGGTGGCCGGCCGACGCCCCCGCCGACCTGGCGGGCGACCCGCTGGGCGCGCTCGCGCAGCGCCGGATCACCGACGCGTCCGCCGCCGCGGACCCGGTCGCCGTGCTCGACGAGCGGGCCGCGGGCTACCAGCCCGGCGACACCGACCTGGCCTGGACCCGGCTGACCCAGTGGCGTGCGCTGCTGGCCGCCGCCCTCGACCAGAAGCCGCTGCCGGTGACGGGCGCGACGGTGGAGAGCGAGGCCGGGAACGTGAGCGCCGAGCTGCTGGCGCGCTGGCTGGAGGACCGGCTCGGGGTGCCGGTCGACCGGGCGGAGAGCCCCGGCCCGGTGATCACCCGGGTCAGCCTGCGGACCACGGGCGGCGAGATCCGGGTGGACCGGCCCGCGGGCGCGCTGGCCACCCTGGTCCTGCCCGGGAGCGTCGACCGCAGGGTGGCCCTGAAGATCCGCAGCAACGCCGAACTGATCTCGGAGGAACTGCGCCGCCTCGACGCGGACGTGGTCTACGGCTCCGCGCTGCGGCGGCGGCCGCTCCAGACGGGGCTCTCCGCGTAGTGGTTGTCGTAGGTGGCCGAGCTGTCC
Organism: Streptomyces sp. NPDC029164; assembly: GCF_055563995.1. Classification (NCBI taxonomy): domain Bacteria; kingdom Bacillati; phylum Actinomycetota; class Actinomycetes; order Kitasatosporales; family Streptomycetaceae; genus Streptomyces; species Streptomyces sp. NPDC029164. The sequence continues at coordinate 49,851 of NZ_JBVHWW010000028.1, forward strand.
TTGATGTCCTGCACGGTGGCCTCGCCCGCGTTGACCCGGCCGAGGAGCCGGTAGTAGTCGAAGCGGGCCATGCCGGGGGTGAAGCCGACGAAGACGCTCGCCTTGTGGCCGGGCGCGGGGGCGAAAGCGTGCTTGACGCCCGGCGGGACCGCTATGAAGTCGCCCGCGCCCAGGGTGTGGATCTCGTCGTCGACGAGGACGTCGAGCTGCCCGGCGGTGACGTGGAAGAACTCGGTGGCCTTGGTGTGGAAGTGCACCGGAGCCCCGGCCGCGCCCTCCTCGAAGGTGGCGGTGTTGCACGTGAGTTCGGTGGTGTCGGTGAGCAGGGTGATGAGGCTGCCGGGGGCGTCGTAGATGGCTTCGGCCGTGGCGGCGCGGGTCAGGTTCGCTGTCATGTGCCTCAATCTACGGTTCCGCCGGGGGAAGTGGATCTTCCTTTTCCCGGCCCCGTCAGGACCCGCCGGCGGCCTTCGCGGCCTTGGCGGCGGCCTTCATCTCCTGCTTGTGCGCCCGTACTTTGGCCAGCGACTCCGGGCCCGTGATGTCGGCCGCCGAACGGTAGACGTTGGCCTGGCCGTACCCGCCCGCGGCCTCCCGCCACCCCGTGGGGCGCACGCCGAGCCGCTTGCCCAGCAGGGCGAGGAAGATCTGCGCCTTCTGCTCCCCGAAGCCCGGCAGTGCCTTGAGCCGCTTCAGCAGCTCCCGGCCCGTCCCGGCGTCGGCCCAGACCGCCTCCGCGTTCCCGCCGTAGTGCTCCACCAGGTACGCGCACAGCTGCTGGATCCGCGTCGCCATCGACCCCGGATACCGGTGCACGGCGGGCTTCTCGGAGAGCAGGGCGGCGAAGGCCTCCGGGTCGTACGCGGCGATGGCGTGCGCGTCCAGATCGTCTGCGCCCATCCGCCGCGCGATCGTCCAGGGCCCCGAGAACGCCCACTCCATGGGTACCTGCTGGTCCAGCAGCATCCCGACGAGCGCGGCGAGCGGGCTCCGGCCGAGCAGTGCGTCGGCCTCCGGCTGCTGCGCCAGCCGGATGGTGATGTCCTTGTCCATGGCACCAGCGTCCCGCGTGGGCGCGTTCCCCGCGCGGTCGGCACACCGCCCGCCTAGCGTGAGTACGACACAGGGACGGGACGACAGCTACGAGTCGAGGAGTCGATCGATCATGCCTGAGTTCTCCGAGGGCGCGCCGTGCTGGGTGGACGCGATGTTCGCCGATGTGGAGGGTGCCAAGACCTTCTACGCCGACGTGCTGGGCTGGACCTTCGGCGAAGCGAGCAGCGAGTACGGCAACTACACGCAGGCCTATTCCGACGGCAAGGCCGTGGCGGCCGTCGTGCCGCCGATGCCGGGGGTCGACGCCCCCTCCCAGTGGTGTCTGTACTTCGCCTCGCCCGACGCGGCGGCCACGGCCGAGAAGATCACCTCGTCCGGCGGCGAGGTGCTGATGGGCCCGATGCAGGTGGGCGCCTTCGGCACGATGGTGATCGCCAAGGAGCCGAGCGGCGCCGTCTTCGGCGTCTGGCAGCCGGGCGAGCACAAGGGCTTCGAGAAGATGGGCGAGGCCGGCTCGTACGCCTGGGCGGAGGTCTTCACCCGGGAGCCGGCCAAGCCGGACGCCTTCCTTCCGAAGGTGTTCCCGTACGGCGCCCAGCAGATGGACCCGGGCGACGACCCCGAGATGGCGAACATGGACTTCAAGGTCTTCAGTGTCGGCGGCGGCGGGAACCCGGTGCTCGGCCGGATGAAGATGGACGAGGACTTCCCGCCGGAGCTCCCGTCGTACATCCAGATTTACTTCGGGGTCCCGGACTGCGACGAGGCGGTCGCGAAGACGAAGAAGCACGGCGGGAAGCTGCACTTCGGGCCGATGGACAGCCCGTTCGGCCGGTTCGCGGCGGTCACGGACCCGCAGGGCGCCGCCTTCGCGGTGATCGACATGTCGACGACGGTCGGGGAGATGCCCTCCTTCGGCTGAGCGGGGGCGCGTGTGGGGCGGGGCGTGGCGTGGCGGGTCGCGGATCGCGCGGCCCGCCGAACCGTGGCGCAGCACCGCCCGGCGCCGTCGACGTCTGCCGCGCCGTCGTCGCCGTCCGTGCCGCCTTCGCCCGCGACTGCCTCGCCCGTGCCGTCGTCGCCCGAGGCGCCCTCGACGTCCGGGCCGGCCGCGCCGGTCGGGGAGGGGCAGGTCATTCCCGCCGACGCCCCGCTGCTGGAAGCGGTGCGCCGGCACCACCCGGAGGCCAGGGGGCAGGGCGACGACTCGGTCATCGTGATCCACCGCGAGCCCGTGGCCGGCGCGGGCGAGTTCGCCTGGATGCCGGACGACCGCCACTACTGCCTCGCCGTGGTCCGTGGCGAGCGGGCGGACCTCACCTGCAGGGCGCTGCCCACCTTCTGGGCGCGGATCGGGATCCGGCTGGTGACCAAGGGCGGGCCGTACCCCGGCGAGTCCGGCGCGAGCGGCACCCGTACGGTCTTCCTCGCCGTCGTGGACGGCGGCCACGGCCCGTACCGGTACGCCGGCTCCGCGACGCCCGGCCCCGGCGCCGGGCCGGTCCGCGACGCCACGGCCGTCTTCGGCTCGGGCCGGACGCTGAGCCTGCTGACGTACGAGCTCCCCTCCGCGGACGTCGCGCAGCGCGGCGGCCCCGACATCTGCAGCGCGGACAACGCCGTCTGCTTCCCGGCGTTCGACGCGTACGTCGGCTAGCCGAAGGCGCCCGGCGGCGCGGGATTCCGGGCGCCGCCGTCGGACTGTGGGCGGCCGGCCGCGCCTCCTGCGCCTGCCACGGGGTGGCGAGCGTGGCCAACCCGCTGCCCGTGGACGAGCGGACGCCGTTCGTACCGGGCTCGGTCACCAAGACCTACACGGCGAGGGCGCTGATGCGCCTGGCCGCGGAGGGCCGGGTCGAGCTGGACGCGCCGGTGCGCCGGTACCTGCCCGAGCTCGTGCTCGCCGACGAGCGGGCCGCGGCGCGGATCACCGTGATGCAGCTGCGATGTCCCCCGGGGCGCGGCCGGCGTCCAGGGTCCGTCGGATGCTGGCGGAGCTGAACCGCCACACCGAGGCCGTGCCACTGGTTTCCCGGTCAGCGGTGGCATCGAGGACCATGGCGACCCGCGCGGCCGGGGTGCCGGCGACGACGGCGGTGAGGTCGCCGCCGATCCGGGCGGTTTCGGCGGCCGGGGGCAGCAGCCGTCGGCAGATGGCGGTCAGTGCCTCCTCGTCGTAGGCGAGCAGATGGACGCCCAGAGCCGACAGGGCGCCTCGGGCGATCACTCCGAACGTTTCGGCCTCGTGGATCACCGTGGCGAAAGGGGTGATGTCCGTGGGCGAGGTGTCGGCGAGCGGGCGGTGCCAGGCCATCGCCGGTCCGAGATCGGAAGCGTTCTTCACCCCCTGACCCGCCGGGAGCTGTGCCGCTGCGGCGAACAGCCCGTGGCGGGCCTGACGGCAGCCGTTACAGGGCGGTGCTCCCGCGAGGGCAGGTAGCGCTTTGTTGTCCTCGTCGCGCGCCCGGGAGGCGGTGAGCGGCAGCTCGCGCCATGCCTGGAGCAGCGTGGCAAGCCGCTCTGCGGGCTCCTGTTCCGCCCAGACGTCGTATGCCCGGGTCGGTGCCACGCGGTCGCCGACCCGGGCCAGCAGCCCGGCCGTGTACGCGGCCTCCAGGGTGATGCGGACCACGGCATCGTCGGCATGGGCGGCCTTGCCGATCCGGGTCGGCTCACGCGCGCCGATCCCACCGGACTTGAGTCTGGCGGGCGGAGCCGAGGAACAGGCCGAGAGGACCGAGGCGGCCTGGGTCAACAACGCCGCGGCCGAGGCTGCGGCCTCCCGCTCCACCTCGGCAGGGGCGATGGACACCAGCTGAGGGGACGGTGGAAGCGGGTCGAAGGGGGCGCGCCAAGTGGGCCCGCGCAACGCCAGCGCGACTTCGACGGGCATGCGCGCGGGACCGTAGCGGCGGCGGTCCTGGATCAGCAGTCCCCGGTCGAGTGCCCATCGCGCCCCCGGTTCGGGGACGGGGCCAGGGGTCCCGAACAAGATGGCCTGCGGCTGCCTCGGCGCAGACCCTGCCCGGTGGGTGAGCAGCTTCTGTGTGACCGCGGGCGCTCGTGCCACGACTTCGGCAATGACGTCGGGGTCGCTGTGGTGCGCGACGAGCGCCGCCATACGCTGCTGTTTGGTGCCGGGCGGCTTGATGCCCAGCGCCGCCAACATGCCGCGCAGCTCGTCGGAGGTCATGTCCGCCAGCAGCTCCGCGAGTGGTGCGTCCAGCCCGAGCGGCGCGTGCCCGGCCAGAGTCTCCAGGACCGCTTCCAGCGCGAGGCCGGCCTCGCCTGCCGTCGCTCCCAGCAGCTTCGCCAGGGCCTCGCGCGACGCGGTCGTACCGAGCGCTGCCACGGCCTCGGCCACCTGCACGTCGGGCAGGGTGAGCAGGGGCAGCGCGAGTGCCACCGACCCCGGCCGCTGAAGGCGGTCCGCCGGCTCCCCCACCGAGCGGGGCTCCGGCGGGGCCGCGGTGTCGTTCCGTGTCGTGAGCACGCGTGCCAGACGCGAGCCGTCGAGACCGCTCAGCCAGGCTGTCGGCGTTGATCCGGACGCCGGAAACCTCTCCTCCGGCCAGGGAACGGGCCGTGGCCGGACCTCGGCCAGTCCGGCACCGGGCCCAAGGATGGCCCATCCGGTGGGCGTGGACGTTGCGCAAGGCGAAAGTACCCCCGCCCCGGGGGACGTCGAGCGTTCAGCTGGTTCCCAACCAAAGGGTCCGGCCCAGGGTGGTCTTCAGGCGTGGCCCGTGGACCACAGCGTGGAGGAGCCGATCACGAGCACGGCCCCGAATCTGCCGCTCCCGCCGCGCAGACCTGAGGAGCCTCATCCGCTCAGGACGATCCGGGAGATCCGGGAGTCTCTGCCCGAGCAGCAGCGCGGACACTTCGATGCCGAGCTCGCCTTCGTCGCCTGGGCTCGGTCTGTTCCAGCCCCGCCCTCTATCCGAGCGTCATCACGATCGCGGAGATCTAGGCGGGCATCCAGGGGACGCCGGACCCGGTGCGGCGTACCGCGTTCGAGCGGGCGCTCGCGGACCTCGGGAGGACGAGGGGTAGGCCGCGGAGACCACCGAACGCAGAAGGCCCCGGCCGGTTTCCCGGTCGGGGCCTTCAAGTGCCCGGTGAGGCACTGGCGGAGGATACGAGATTCGAACTCGTGAGGGGTTGCCCCCAACACGCTTTCCAAGCGTGCGCCCTAGGCCACTAGGCGAATCCTCCGCCGCAAACAATACAAGACGTTGAGGGGTGCTCGCGAACGTGATCGTCGGCGGGAGGGCGGGCCGGGGTCCGGCTCGATTCCGGGGGCATCCATCCGCTAGGGTGGGGCCAGCCCCTCACGTGGCGCTATCTCACCCAACTCCCCCAGGGCCGGAAGGCAGCAAGGGTAAGTGGGCTCTGGCGGGTGCGTGGGGGGCGCTTTGCGTTCCCGGGGCCCCTCGTGGCGTCGGCGGGCCGCTGTTGTCGGTGGGCCCGGATAACCTCGTAGACGTGTCGTCCCTTGCGCTGTACCGCCGCTATCGCCCCGAGTCGTTCGCCGAGGTCATCGGGCAGGAGCATGTCACTGCACCGCTGATGCAGGCCCTGCGGAACAACCGGGTCAATCACGCGTACCTGTTCAGCGGGCCGCGCGGGTGTGGAAAGACCACCAGCGCGCGCATCCTCGCCCGGTGCCTGAACTGTGAGCAGGGTCCCACTCCGACCCCCTGCGGGGAGTGCCAGTCCTGCCGTGACCTCGCCAGGAACGGGCCGGGGTCCCTCGACGTCATCGAGATCGACGCCGCCTCGCACGGTGGTGTGGACGATGCCCGTGACCTGCGCGAGAAGGCCTTCTTCGGGCCGGCGTCCAGCCGCTACAAGATCTACATCATCGACGAGGCCCACATGGTCACCTCGGCGGGCTTCAACGCCCTGCTGAAGGTGGTCGAGGAGCCGCCGGAGCACCTCAAGTTCATCTTCGCCACCACCGAGCCGGAGAAGGTGATCGGGACCATCCGGTCCCGGACCCACCACTACCCCTTCCGGCTGGTACCGCCCGGCACCCTGCGGGACTACCTGGGCGAGGTCTGCGGGCGGGAGGGCGCCACGGTCGAGGAGGGCGTGCTGCCGCTCGTCGTGCGCGCCGGCGCCGGGTCCGTGCGTGACTCGATGTCCGTCATGGACCAGCTGCTCGCCGGCGCCGGTGAGGACGGTGTGACGTATGCCATGGCGACCTCCCTGCTCGGGTACACCGAGGGGTCCCTGCTCGACTCCGTCATCGACGCCTTCGCCGCCGGGGACGGGGCGGCGGCCTTCGAGGTCGTCGACCGGGTCGTGGAAGGCGGGAACGACCCGCGCCGGTTCGTCGCCGACCTGCTGGAGCGGCTGCGCGACCTCGTCATCCTGGCCGCCGTGCCCGAGGCCGGGAAGAAGGGGCTGATCGACGCCCCCGCCGACGTGGTGGAGCGGATGCAGGCCCAGGCGTCCGTGTTCGGGGCCGCCGAGCTGTCGCGCGCCGCCGATCTGGTCAACACCGGGCTCACGGAGATGCGCGGCGCGACCTCGCCGCGGCTGCAGCTGGAGCTGATCTGCGCCCGCGTGCTGCTGCCCGCCGCCTTCGACGACGAGCGGTCCTTCCAGGCCCGGCTCGACCGCCTGGAGCGCAGCGGGGCCGCCGCCTTCGCGGCCGCGCCCGCCATGGGGTACGTGCCCGGACCCGAGGCGCACGCCATGGCGCCCGCCGGTCCCGGTGGGGGTGTCGCCGCCGCGCGCGCCGCCGCTGCCGTCCAGCCGCCCGCCCAGGTGCCGGCTCCCGCGCCGGTACGGGCTCCCGCGCAGCCGGAGGCTCCGGCTCAGGCGGCCCCCGCCGCCCAGGCCCCCGCCGCGCCCGCGCCCACCCCCGCGGCCCCTGCCCCCGCGGCCCCTGCCCCCGCGGCCCCCGCGCCCGGCGCCTGGCCCGGGGCCGCACAGCCCGGCAGCGGCGCGCCCGGCGCCTGGCCCGGAGCCGCGGCCCCTGCCCCCGCGGCCCCCGCCGCCCCGGCGGCCCCCGCGACCCCCGCCGCCCCGGCCGCCGGTGCCTGGCCCAGCGCGTCCGCCCCCGGCCAGGGCGCGCCCGCGCCCGTCGCCCCGCCTGCGGCGTCCGCACCCGCCCCGGCCGCCGCGGCCCCCGCCCCCTCCCCCGGCATGGCCGCCGGTGCGGGGCAGGTCCAGGCGATGTGGCCCAACGTCCTGGAGGCCGTGAAGAACCGCCGCCGCTTCACCTGGATCCTGCTCAGCCAGAACGCCCAGGTCACCGGCTTCGACGGCACCACCCTCCAGCTGGGCTTCCCCAACGCCGGAGCCCGCGACAACTTCGCCAGCAGCGGCAGCGAGGACGTGCTCAAGGCGGTCCTGGCCGAGCAGTTCCAGGTCAACTGGAAGATCGACGCCGTGGTGGGCGGCGGCGGCCCGGCCCCCATGGCCCAGGCCTCCTCGTCCTACGCCGGCCCGCCGGCCCCCGCCTACAACCCGCCGCCGGCGCAGCCCGCCCCGCAGGCGGCCCCCGCGCCCCAGTACCCGCAGCAGCCCCAGCAGTCGGCTCCCGCCCCGCAGCCCCCCGTACAGCAGGCGCCCCCGCCGGTCGCCCCCGAGGACGACTTCGCGGAGGAGGACGATCCCGACCTCGTCGAGAGCGCCCTGACCGGACACGACCTGATCGTGCGCGAGCTGGGAGCCACCGTTGTGGAGGAATACACGAATGAGTAGCGCCTCCCGATTGGGTGGCCGCACGAAACGCGCCACCTCGGCCGGGCTACCCTGGGCGGCGTGAAGGTCCTCGTCATCGGCGGCGGCGCCCGCGAACATGCCCTGTGCCGCTCTCTGTCCCTCGACCCCGCCGTCTCCGCCCTGTACTGCGCTCCCGGCAACGCCGGGATCGCCGACGTGGCCACGCTGCGCCCGGTCGACGCCCTCGACGGCGATGCCGTCGCCACCCTCGCCACCGGACTCGGCGCCGACCTGGTCGTCGTCGGCCCGGAGGCCCCGCTGGTCGCCGGGGTCGGCGACGCCGTCCGCGCCGCCGGCATCCCCGTCTTCGGCCCGTCCGCCGAGGCGGCGCGGCTCGAAGGCTCCAAGGCCTTCGCCAAGGACGTGATGGCCGCGGCCGGGGTCCCCACCGCGCGCAGCTATGTCTGCACCACCCCGGAAGAGGTGGACGAGGCCCTCGACGCCTTCGGCGCCCCGTACGTCGTCAAGGACGACGGACTCGCGGCCGGCAAGGGCGTCGTGGTCACCGAGGACCTGGCCGCCGCCCGCGCCCACGCGCTCGGCTGCGACCGCGTCGTCATCGAGGAGTACCTCGACGGCCCCGAGGTCTCCCTCTTCGCCATCACCGACGGCGTCACCGTGGTCCCGCTCCAGCCGGCGCAGGACTTCAAGCGTGCCCTGGACGGCGACGAGGGCCCGAACACCGGCGGCATGGGCGCGTACTCCCCGCTGCCCTGGGCCGACCCGAAGCTGGTCGACGAGGTCATGGAGCTGGTCCTCCAGCCCACCGTCGACGAGCTCCGCCGCCGCGGCACCCCCTTCTCGGGGCTGCTCTACGCCGGCCTCGCGATCACCAGCCGCGGTACGCGGGTCATCGAGTTCAACGCCCGCTTCGGCGACCCCGAGACCCAGGTGGTCCTGGCCCGGCTGCGCACCCCGCTCGCGGGCGTGCTGCTGAACGCCGCCAACGGCACCCTGGACACCCAGGAGCCGCTCGTCTGGAGCGAGGACGCGGCCGTCACGGTGGTCATCGCCTCCCACAACTACCCCGACACCCCCCGCACCGGGGAGCCGATCGAGGGCCTGCTCGAGGTGGCCGCCGAGGACGAGCCCGATGCCTACGTGCTGCACGCCGGGACCCGGCGCGAGGGCAACAAGGTGGTCAGCGCGGGTGGCCGCGTGCTGTCCGTGACGGCGACCGGTTCCGATCTGGCACAGGCCCGCGAGAAGGCGTATAAGGCGGTGGCGCGCATCCGGCTGGACGGGTCGCAGCACCGTACGGACATCGCGGCGAAGGCCGCCGGGCTCGGCTGACCAGCGGCTCCGCAGACCCGGGGGGGGGGGGGGGGGGGGGGGGGGGGGGGGGGGGGGGGGGGGTGGGTGGGTCGCTTGGCTTAGCCGGCTGTCCC
>NZ_JBVHWW010000028.1:59045-119842 GCF_055563995.1 Streptomyces sp. NPDC029164
AACCACGAAGCGAGGAAAAAAAAAGCCCCAGGGCCCTGCCCCCCCACCCCCCCCAACACCCCCCCCCCCCCCCCCAAACCCCCCCCCCCCCCCCCCGCGGGCGTGTTCGCGTGCGAGTGCATCCGGCCGCGTTCGAACGCACCCACCTTTACCCAAAGCCATTCCATCGGGTGATCGTCACCCCGTCTGCCTGACGGCCGGGCGTGCCCCAACTAGGGTGCGGCGCAAGCATTCCGGCACTTGGCCCACCGGCATTGCGATGTCAGTGGCGGGTGTCACAGTGGGGGAATGAGCAACGTCGCCGCAGGGCAGAGGGGGTGAGGTCCGGCCGTGTCCGGAACCGGTTCGATCATGGAAGCGGGCGTGCCGTCCGCACGTTCCCGCGCTCTCGCCGTGCTGAGCGTTCGCAGCAGGGCCCTGGCCGTCGGGCTGCTGCCCGGCGCCCTCGCGGTGGTGCTGGTGGCCGCCCGGATGACGGGCCGGCTGGCCGGTGACCCCTGGCCCGTGGTGACCCTCGTCGTGTGCCTGGTGGCGGCGGTGGTGCTGCTCGTCGGCGGCGTCTTCGCGGCCGTGGTCCTGCGGGCGAGCCCGGCCGTCACGCCGACGGTGCCGCTGTCGGAGGCCGCCGCGCCCGATCTCTACCGGCTGGTGCGGGACCTGGCCGACCGCATGGACGTGCCGCGGCCCTCCGCGATAGCCCTGACGCCGGACTGCGACAGCTGGCTGGAGGACCGCACCCACGCGGCCCACCGCCGGAGCGCCATATCCGCCGGCGCGGAGTCGGAGCAGGGCGCCGCCCCCGTGCTGGTGATCGGTTCGCCGTTCCTGTGGTGGATGCGGGTCGCGGAGCTACGGGCCGTCCTCGCGCCTGTCGTCGCCGGTACGGGTCCTTCCGCGCACCCGGACATAGCCGACGCGCGCGGCTTCGTACGGGGCCTGGACGCGGCCGTGGACGTGGGCAACCGGCGCGGGCTCGGCTGGATCGGCGCCCCGGCCCGGCTGCTGCTGCGGCTGTGCCGGACGGACGCCACCGAGATGGAGCGCGGGGTGGCCGCGGCCGCCTCGGAGCGTGCACAGGGTGTGGACTACGGGCTGCGCATCGTCGCCCAGGAGCAGGTCGGCCTCGCCTACGCGGGCTGGGACCGGCTGCTGACCCGGGTCGCACTGCCCGCCTGGCGGATGGGCCGCTGGCCCGCCCACCTCGACGCCGGAGTGGTCTCCGCGCTGACCGAGCTCTCGCGGCGGGACCGGCTGGCCGAGGGGTTCACCTCGCGGCTCGGCGAGCGCCCCGCCTGTGACCTGCTGGAACAGCCCGGGGTGGTCGACGAGGCGACGTCGCTGCTGGCCGCGCGCCTCTTCCACGGCGGGCCGGCCGAGCCCGGGCCGGACTGGTCCCCGGTGGACTGGACGGCGTATCCGGAGGAGGTCGTGGACCGCAAATGGCGTGCGGAGGCGGCCCGGCTGCACGCGGCGCTGGACGCCCTGGCCGTCCCGGCGGGACGCCCCGCCGGCTCCGCCGGACCGGCCGCCGCTTCCACCGGGCCCGCCGGGTCCGCCGGACCCGGAGTCCTGCCCGGCACGTCGGCCTCATCGGCCTCATCGGCCTCACCGTCTCCGTCCGCGGCGGCGGGACCGGCCACGATCGAGGCCGCCGGCTCCGCCCGATCCGCCGTGGACGGCTTCGCGGGGCCCACGCTGGAGCGGGTGCTGGGCTACCTCACGGACCCCGCCGGCGCGGGCGCGGCCTCGGAGGCCCTGGCCGGCCGACTCAGCGGGGACCTGGCCCGCGAGGAGCGGGCCGCCGGTCCGGCCGCCGGCGCGGGGAAGGCGCGCGGCGCGGACGCCGTGCCGCTGTTCCCGCTCCAGCCGCCGCGCAGCGGCCGGGACCTGCTGGCCGACCACGTGACGGCGATGGTGTGCTGCGCGGCCGTGGACTCGGCCGGGGCGGCCCCCGGCCTGGACTGGCTCGACGGGCCGGTCCTGCTGGTCGGCGGCGCCCGCCGCCCCGACCTGGCCGCGCGGGTGCTGTGCCTGGTCGAGGACGGGAACCCGCAGCCGCTGCGGGACTGGCTCGCCGACCTCGGCGTCCGCCCGGAGAAGCCGGTCCGCCTGGTCTGAGCCGGGGTCCGGCATCGTCCGGCCTCGTCCGCGCCGGGCCCGGACCGGTCCGCGGCGGGCCCCGGACCGCGTCCCCGGAGGGGCTACGACTCGCACGAACAATCGGATGCGAATGTTCCGATCCCGTCAATTCGCGACGAACGGTGACGGACTGAGTGCGTTATGTGATGTGCTGGGACCGGTCGCGGCCCGATGTCCTGAACCGGGGTGTCCGAGAACTGCCGTCTCGGCAGGGAATCTGCCGCGCACCGACACGATGTAGGCCGGTTCGGGGGAGCGAGGGAGGGGAGCGGTCATGGGTGCGGACCAGATCCGGCGTTGGGAGTCAGGTGCGCTCGCGCACGCGGTGACCGACCCCTTCGGACAGGGCCCCCTGCCCTGGTTCCGGGGGAGCGAGCTCTACTTCGACGACACCGGCCACGTCGTCCCCTGGTACGTGGACCCGGCCGCCGCGGCCGCCGGCACCGGCCAGATTCCCCGCGCCCGCGGCAACGGCGGTCCCCGCACCGCCGACGACGTGCACCGCCAGGTCAAGGGCTTCGCCTCCACCGGCGCCGTCACCCCCGGCGAGGCCATCGACTTCCACATCACCGTCGATCCGCCCCAGCAGTTCTCCGTCGACGTCTACCGGATCGGCCACTACGGCGGCGACGGGGCCTCCAAGATCACCACGAGCCCGCGGCTGTCCGGCATCGTCCAGCCGGCTCCCCTGGCGGCCGACCGCACGGTCTCCTGCCACCACTGGTGGCTGTCCTGGCGCCTGCAGGTCCCCTCCTACTGGAGCGTCGGCGCGTACGTCGCCGTCCTGACCACCGTCGACGGCTACCGCTCCCACATCCCCTTCACGGTCCGCGACGACCACCCCGCCGACCTCCTGCTCCTGCTCCCGGACATCACCTGGCAGGCCTACAACCTCTATCCGGAGGACGGCCGCACCGGCGCCAGCCTCTACCACGCCTGGGACGAGGACGGCCGGCTGCTCGGCGAGCAGGACGCGGCCCACACCGTCTCCTTCGACCGCCCCTACGCGGGCGCCGGCCTGCCCCTGCACGTCGGTCACGCCTACGACTTCATCCGCTGGGCCGAGCGCTACGGCTACGACATCGCCTACGCCGACACCCGCGACCTGCACGCGGGCCGCGTCGACCCCACCCGCTACCGCGGCCTGGTCTTCCCCGGCCACGACGAGTACTGGTCGGCCCCCATGCGCCGCACCGTCGAGCGCGCCCGTCTGCACGGCACCTCGCTCGTCTTCCTCTCCGCCAACACCATGTACTGGCAGGTCGAGCTCTCCGCCTCCCCGTCCGGGGTCGAGAACCGACTCCTCACCTGCCGAAAACGGCGCGGTCCGGGCCGCCCCAGCCTGTGGCGCGAGGTCGACCGCCCGGAGCAGCAGCTGCTCGGCATCCAGTACGCCGGCCGCGTCCCCGAGCCCGCGCCGCTGATCGTGCGCAACGCCACGCACTGGCTCTGGGACTCCACCGGCGCCGGCGAGAACGACGAGCTGCCCGGCCTGGTCGCGGGTGAGGCCGACCGCTACTTCCCGCGCACCCAGCTCCCCGAGCACCAGGACCGGATCCTGCTGGCGCACTCCCCGTACCTCGACAGCGAGGGCCACCGGCGCCACCAGGAGACCTCCCTCTACCGGGCGTCCAGCGGGGCCCTGGTCTTCGCCTCCGGCACCTTCGCCTGGTCCCCGGCCCTCGACAGGCCGGGCCACGTCGACGAGCGCGTGCAGCGGGCCACCGCCAACCTCCTCGACCGGATCTGCAAGCGCGACTGACCGCGGAACCGACCCGCGGCGCGGACCCCTGTCCGCGGCGGGGGACGCGGGTGCGCGAGAATCGGGGTGCGCTTCATACAGAACCACAGGGAGACCCCGTGTCCGGATTCGTCGAAAAGCCCGAGCCGGTTCAGGTTCCGGGCCTCGTCCACCTCCACACCGGCAAGGTGCGCGACCTCTACCGCGACGAGGACGACCGCCTCGTCATGGTCGCCAGCGACCGCTTGTCCGCCTTCGACTGGGTCCTGCCCACCGAGATCCCGGACAAGGGCCGCGTCCTGACCCAGCTCTCCCTGTGGTGGTTCGACCAGCTCGCCGACCTCGTCCCGAACCACGTCATCTCCACCGACCTGCCCGCGGGCGCCCCCGCCGACTGGGCCGGCCGCACGCTGATCTGCCGCAACCTGGAGATGGTCCCGGTCGAGTGCGTGGCCCGCGGCTACCTCGCCGGGTCCGGCCTCGCCGAGTACAAGCAGACCCGTACGGTGTGCGGGCTCGGCCTCCCCGAGGGGCTCGTGGACGGGTCCGAGCTGCCTGGCCCGATCTTCACCCCGGCCGCCAAGGCCGAGGTCGGCGAGCACGACGAGAACGTCTCCTACGAGGAGGTGGCGCGCACCACCGGCGCCGAGACGGCGGCGCTGCTGCGCCAGACCACCCTGGCCGTGTACGGCCGCGCCCGGGACATCGCGCGCGAGCGCGGCATCATCCTGGCCGACACCAAGTTCGAGTTCGGTTTCGACCCGAAGGACGGCACCCTCGTCGCCGCCGACGAGGTGCTGACCCCCGACTCCTCCCGCTTCTGGCCGGCCGACCAGTGGGAGCCGGGCCGCTCGCAGCCCTCCTTCGACAAGCAGTACGTCCGCGACTGGCTGTCCTCCCCGGCCTCCGGCTGGGACCCCAAGAGCGAGCTCCCGCCGCCGGCCCTGCCCACGCAGGTCATCGCGCAGACCCGCGCCAAGTACATCGAGGCGTACGAGCGGCTCACCGGCCAGACCTGGTCCTGAGACACGAAGAAGCCCCCTGGTCCGAGGACCGGGGGGCTTCTTCACTACAGAGCGGACAACGCGACTCGAACGCGCGACATCCACCTTGGCAAGGTGGTGCTCTACCAACTGAGCTATGTCCGCAGGTGCGCCGTAGCGCGAGAACCACTATACCCAACCTCGCTCGCGTGCGAGACGCACTGCCGTGTGACGGTTCTCGGCGCCCAGTTTCGTCGCCGCCGAGGACAGGTAGTTCCGTACGGTCCCCTGCGACAGGGCCGCCCGCTCGGCGATCTCCGCGACCGGTGCCCCGTCCGCCGCCAGTTCGAGCACCTCGGCCTCCCGTGCGGTCAGCGGCGAGTCCCCCGCGCTGATGGCGTCGGCCGCCAATTCCGGGTCCACGTAACGCCCGCCCGTGTGCACGGTCCGGATCAGTTCGGCCAGCCGCTGCGCCGAGACCGTCTTCGGCGCGAAGGCCCGCACCCCCGCGGCCAGCGCCCGTTTCAGGTGCCCCGGGCGGCCGTGACTGGTCACGATCATGATCTTGCAGTCGGGGAGTTCGGTCCGCAGCGATGTGGCGACGCTCACACCGTCGGCTCCCGGCATCTGCAGGTCCAGCACCGCCACGTCCGGCCGGTGCGCCCGCGCCATCGCGAGCGCCTCGGGGCCCGAGGCCGCCTCCGCGACGACGAGCAGGTCGTCCTCCAGGGCGAGCAGGGCCGCCAGCGCCCCGCGGATCAGGTGCTCGTCGTCGGCGAGCAGTACGCGTACGGGGCTCACGCCCGCACCTCCAGTCGTTGCGTTTCCCGGTCCGGGATCTCCGCGAGCAGCCGGAACCGGCCGTCGCCCACCAAGCCCGCCTGCAGGGTCCCGTCCAGTGCCGCGAGCCGCTCCCGCAGCCCGGCCAGCCCCGAGCCCGGCGGCCCGGCCGGGGTGTCGGGCGCCCCGTCGTTCTCCACCACCAGCGTCACCGGGCCGGTCTCCGGGGCGGACAGCCGGATCAGGCAGCGGTGCGCGTCCCCGTGCCGCAGTACGTTCGTCGTCGCCTCGCGGACCACCCAGCCGAGCGCCGACTGGACCTCGGACGGCAGTTCCCGGCCGGCCCGGAAGTCGACCCGGCAGTCCATGCCGGCCGCGCTCAGCACGCCGCGCGCACCCTCCAGCTCCACCGCGAGATCCGCCTCCCGGTAGCCCCGCACCACGTCCCGTACCTCCCGCTGGGACTCCTGGGCGATCCGCTGCACCTCGATCATCTGCTCCACCGCCTCCGGCCGTTCGCGCCGCGCCAGCTGTACGGCCAGCTCGCTCTTGAGCGCGATCACCGCCAGGTTGCGGCCCATCACGTCGTGCAGATCGCGGCCGAAGCGCAGCCGCTCCTCCGCCACCGCGAGGCGCGCCTGGACCTCGCGCGAGCGGTCCAGCTCGTAGACCGTGTTCAGCAGCCACGCGGAGAACCCGCTGGTGAAGCAGAGGAACAGGCTGCCGAGCAGGACCCCGACGAGATACCCCAGAACCTCTCCGCCGGGCAGCCCCAGGGCGAGTGCGGCCAGGCTCGTCCCGGCCGCCGCGGCCGGGGGCACGTACCGCATCCTGCGCACCGACCGCAGGCACAGCACCAGCGAGCCGGAGCCGAAGGAGGTCAGCCCGGACACCAGGGCCGGAGCCACCGAGGGGTCCGTGAGCCTTCCGCCGGCCTCCAGGGCGAGGACGGCCAGGGTGGCGGCGCCCGTCGAGACGGGCATGAACACCGCCAGCCGGACCGGGCGTTCGCGCCGCCCCACCACCCAGTCCAGTGCCCTGGAGTTGAGCACACCGCACAGCGCCGCGTGGGCGCACAGCACCACGAAGAGCGTGCCGGGCACCAGGGGCGAGGACTTGCCCGCCGCGGCGCCCAGCGGAAGCAGCCCGAAGGACATGATCTCGAGGAGCACGAAGAGGTGGAACGACCACCGGGTGTAGAGCTCGAGCTTCCCCGCACTGCTGCGGTTCCTCCACCACCCCGTCAGCTTCGGCATCTCCGCGTCTCCCCGTCCCCCGGCTCGCCCTACCTGCGCGGTTCCCAGCGGAACCACCGCTGGACAGCAAACACGGTGATCACGATCCAGGCCAGCGCCCCCAGCCCGGCCCCCAGCAGGTCCCCGCTGTCGACGCCGCCGCTCCAGCCGGCCCGCACGAGGGTCATCACCCCGCTCAGCGGAAGCAGTTCGCACAGGGAGGCCGCCAGGTCCGGCAGCGAGTCCACGGGCATGAACAGCCCCGAGCCGAGCACGGTCATCAGGAACAGCGGCAGCGTGGTGAAGCCGGCGGTCTCCACGGTGCGGGTGAAGGCGCTGGTCAGCGCGGACAGCCCGGCCAGCAGCAGGACGCCGGCGAGCACGGCCGCCACGAGCAGCAGCGGGTTGCGGGGCATGCGCACGTCCAGCACGGCCGCGCCGGCCACCGCGAGCACCGCGATCTGGCCGAGCGCCAGGACGGCGGAGGGCAGCGCGGTCCCGGCGAGGATCTCCAGGTCGTTGGCCTCGCCGGTGCGCAGCCGCTTGAGGACGAGTTCCTCGCGCCGGGCGACGTAGGCGGAGACCAGGTTCATGTAGACGACGAGGATCAGCACCATGCCGATCCCGCCGGTCACGGTGGCCTCGCCGACGGCCTGCGCGCCCTCGACCCCGCTGAGGGAGGAGCGCAGGACGAACACCATCAGCAGGGGCATCAGGAAGGCCACGCCGAGCGCGGCCCGGTTGCGCACCAGCAGGGTGATCTCGGAGCGGCCGAGCGCGACGAGCCGGCCGGGGTTCAGGGTCAGTGTGTTCATCGGGTCCCCGCCATCGTGTCCTCGGTGCGGCCGGCGGCGCTGCGGCGGCTCTCCGCGATCTCCAGGAAGGCCTCCTCCAGGGAGGCGGACCGGGCGTCGAGCCCGTCCAGTACCACCGCGCTCTCCCGGGCCCAGCCCAGCAGTTCGGTCAGGTCCGCCTGGAGCCGTTCGGTACGGATCTCCACGCGCTGCCCGAAGGCCGCCGCGCGCAGCGCCAGCGGTAGCCGGGCCGCGGGCACCCCGTCCGGCAGGGTGAAGCGGATCCGGGCCGGCCGGGTGGCGGTGACCTCGGCCGGGGTGCCCGACAGGACGAGCTCGCCCTCGTGGAGGATCGCGAGGCGGTCCGCGAGCTCCTCGGCCTCCTCCAGGTAGTGCGTGGTCAGCAGCACCGTGGTGCCCTGCGCGCGCAGCTCCCGTACCAGCGCCCAGGTGTCCCGGCGGCCTTCGGGATCCATGCCGGTGGTCGGCTCGTCGAGGAACAGCACCTCGGGCCGGCCGAGCAGGGCCAGCGCCAGGTCGAGGCGCCGCCGCTCACCGCCGGACAGCTGCTTGACCCGTACGGAGGACCGTGCGCCCAGGCCGACCAGGTCCAGCACCTCCGCAGCCGGCCGGGCGCCCGTGGTGAGCCCGGCCCACATCCGGACGGTCTCGGCGACCGACAGGTCGGAGGGGAAACCGCCCTCCTGGAGCATGACGCCGGTGCGCGGGCGGACCTGGGCCCGGCGCGTGTACGGGTCGAGCCCGAAGACGCGCACGCGGCCCGCGCTCGGCGCGGCCAGCCCCTCCAGCAGCTCGACGGTGGAGGTCTTGCCCGCGCCGTTGGTCCCGAGGAGGGCGAAGACCTCGCCCCGCGCCACGGAGAAGGAGACGCCCCGGACGGCCTCGAAGCCGCCGGCGTAGCCGCGGCGCAGGCCCTGGGCTTCGATCACGGTGTCAGTCATGACTCAAGCCTCGGCCCGGCCGGACGGGGTCGGCAGTGCGCGCTGTCATGACCCGCGATGACATTTGTCAGGGGGTGTCCGCCCTCGCCCCTGGGCGCGAAGAGGAGAAAAGCCAGGAATGCGAAGAAGGTACGAAGAACGACGAAGAAGGCCCCGATCGCAATGATCGGGGCCTTCTTCATACAGAGCGGACGACGCGACTCGAACGCGCGACATCCACCTTGGCAAGGTGGTGCTCTACCAACTGAGCTACGTCCGCAAGCAGTGCACCGCCGAGGCGGTGCGTGCATCACTCTACCCGATCCACCGTGGTGATCGGAAAGTCATGCAGAGCGGGTGACAGGAATCGCACACTGCGCCTTCCCTCTGGAAGAGGGATGTTCTGCTACTGAACTACACCCGCACGACCTCGGAGGCTCTGACCTGCGGCCTGGCCCCTTGGCGTGATCCACACACTAGCCGACGGATGGGGGTGGATGGCAAATCGGCCCTCAGTGGGCCGCGTTGTAGGCCTCGTAGATCTTCTTCGGGATGCGGCCACGCGGGGGCACCTCGTACTGGTTGGAGCGGGCCCAGGCCCGGACGACCGCCGGGTCGGGGGCGACGGAGGTGTGCTTGAAGGCCTTCCCCGAGCGCGACTGGCGCCGGCCGGCGGCGACGAAGGGGGCGAGGCCCTTCCGCAGTTTCTTTGCGTTGGCCACATTGAGGTCGATCTCGTACGACTTACCGTCCAGAGCGAACACGACCGTTTCCGCCGCTTCTCCGCCATCGATGTCGTCGGAGAGCGTGACTACTACGCGCTGCGCCACGGATATCGGTCCCTTCGTGCGACGCCGCCCCTGCTGACGTGGGGCGATGTCGCCTGTGTGGATGTTTCGGGGCAATGCATCATTCATCCCCCGTTGCGAAGCGGCAAAAGTCACTCGCCCGGAGTGATTCCTTTGTACCTCGATTCCCATTGCATTGCGAAGCCCAGTTAATTCTCTCCGCGTGTCCCGCCGCAATGCCGGGTACGCGGTTTTCCGGCGGATTTTGCGAAGCGTTGGTGAAGCCGAAACGGCGCGATGATCGCGCCCTTCGCGTATCTACCCGCGTAGAAATTTTGGCCGGGTACGCTGATGGAACCGCCTTCGCACCAACCACCACACGGGAGTGCCCGATGGCACGCGTCGTAGTCGACGTCATGCTCAAGCCGGAGATCCTCGACCCCCAGGGCCAGGCGGTGCAGCGTGCACTGCCGCGCCTGGGCTTCGAAGGGATCGCCGACGTCCGCCAGGGGAAGCGCTTCGAACTGGAGGTGGAGGGACCGGTCGACCAGGCCGCCCTCGACCGCATCCACAAGATGGCCGAAACGTTCCTCGCCAACACCGTCATCGAAGACTTCACCGTGCGGGTCGAGACCGCGAAGGTCGAGGCCTGACGGTGACCACTCGCATCGGAGTCGTCACGTTCCCCGGAACGCTCGACGACCGTGACTCGCTGCGCGCCGTCCGCCTCGCCGGGGCCGAGCCCGTCTCGCTGTGGCACCGCGACAAGGACCTGCACCAGGTCGACGCGGTCGTCCTCGCGGGCGGTTTCTCCTACGGGGACTACCTGCGCGCCGGGGCCATCTCCCGCTTCTCGCCGGTGATGGAGACCATCATCGAGCAGGCCAGGGGCGGCATGCCCGTCCTGGGCATCTGCAACGGCTTCCAGGTCCTCACCGAGGCCCACCTGCTGCCGGGGGCGATGCTCCGGAACAACCACCTGCACTTCATCTGCCGCGACCAGAAGCTGCGGGTGGAGAACGCGGAGACCGCGTGGACCGGCGACTACACCGCCGGCCAGGAGATCTCCGTACCGCTGAAGAACATGGACGGCCAGTACGTCGCCGACGAGCGCGTCCTCGACGAGCTCGAGGCCGAGGGCCGCGTGGCCTTCCGGTACGTGGACGTGAACCCGAACGGGTCGCTGCGCGACATCGCCGGCATCACCAACGCCGCGGGCAACGTCGTCGGCCTCATGCCGCACCCCGAGCACGCGGTCGAGCCGCTGATCGGGACCGGCCGCACCGACGGCCTCCCGTTCTTCACCTCGGTCCTGAAGAAGCTGGTCAGCGCATGAGCCTCGACACCGTCAAGAACGCCACCGAAACCCCGGACGCCTCCCAGCCGTGGAAGGAACTCGGCCTCAAGGAGGACGAGTACGCCCGCATCCGGGAGATCCTCGGCCGCCGCCCCACCGGCGCCGAGCTCGCCATGTACTCGGTCATGTGGTCCGAGCACTGCTCGTACAAGAGCAGCAAGGTCCACCTGAAGCAGTTCGGCGAGAAGGCCCCCGAGAACACGGCCATGCTCGTCGGCATCGGCGAGAACGCCGGCGTCGTCGACGTGGGCCAGGGCTACGCGGTCACCTTCAAGGTCGAGTCGCACAACCACCCCTCGTACATCGAGCCGTACCAGGGCGCGGCCACCGGCATCGGCGGCATCGTCCGCGACATCCTCGCCATGGGCGCCCGCCCGGTCGCCGTCGTGGACCCGCTGCGCTTCGGCGCGGCCGACCACCCCGACACCAAGCGCGTCCTGCCGGGCGTGGTCGCGGGCATCGGCGGCTACGGCAACTGCCTCGGCCTGCCGAACATCGGCGGCGAGGTCGTCTTCGACGCCTGCTACCAGGGCAACCCGCTCGTCAACGCCGGCTGCATCGGCGTGATGAAGCACGAGGACATCCACCTCGCCAAGGCCTCCGGCCCCGGCAACAAGGTCATCCTCTACGGCGCACGCACCGGCGGCGACGGCATCGGCGGCGTCTCGGTCCTCGCGTCCGAGACCTTCGACGCTGCGTCCGACAGTGCCTCCGGCACGGGCAAGCCCAAGAAGCGCCCCGCCGTCCAGGTCGGCGACCCCTTCCAGGAGAAGCTCCTCATCGAGTGCACCCTGGAGATCTTCAAGGAGAAGCTGGTCGCGGGCATCCAGGACCTCGGCGGCGCCGGGCTCTCCTGCGCCACCTCCGAGCTGGCCTCCGCCGGTTCCGGCGGCATGCGCGTCGAGCTGGACACCGTCCCGCTGCGCGACGCGACGCTCTCGCCCGAGGAAATCCTCATGAGCGAGTCGCAAGAGCGCATGTGCGCGATCGTCGAGCCGCAGTACGTCGACCGCTTCATGGAGATCTGCGAGAAGTGGGACGTCATCGCCACCGTCATCGGTGAGGTGACCGACGGCGAGCGCCTGGAGATCTTCTGGCACGGCGAGCAGATCGTGGACGTGCCCCCGGGCACGGTCGCCCACGAGGGCCCGGTCTACCACCGCCCGTACGCCCGCCCCGAGTGGCAGGACGCGCTCCAGGCGGACGACGCGGGCAAGCTGCCCCGCCCGCAGACCTCCGAGGAGCTCCGCGCGCAGGTCCTGGCGCTGGTCTCGTCCCCGAACCAGGCCTCCAAGTCCTGGGTCACGGACCAGTACGACCGCTTCGTCCAGGGCAACACGGTGCTCTCGCAGCCCGAGGACGCGGGCATGGTCCGCATCGACGAGGAGTCGAACCTCGGCGTGGCCATGGCCACCGACGGCAACGGCCGCTTCGCGAAGCTCGACCCGTACACGGGTGCGCAGCTCGCGCTGGCGGAGGCGTACCGCAACGTCGCCGCGACCGGTGCCAAGCCGCTCGCCATCTCCGACTGCCTGAACTTCGGCTCCCCCGAGGACCCGGGCGTCATGTGGCAGTTCGCCGAGGCCTGCCGCGGCCTGGCGGACGGCTGCCTGGAGCTGGGCACCCCGGTGACCGGCGGCAACGTCTCCCTCTACAACCAGACGGGCGACACCGCGATCCACCCGACCCCGGTCGTTGCTGTCCTCGGCGTGATCGACGACGTCAACCGCCGTACGCCGATGGCGTTCGCGGAGGCCGGCCAGCTGCTGTACCTGCTGGGCGACACGGCCGAGGAGTTCGGCGGCTCGGCCTGGTCCCAGGTCGTCCACGACCACCTCGGCGGCATGCCGCCCAAGGTGGACCTGGGCCGCGAGAAGCTGCTCGGCGAGATCCTGATCTCGGCGTCCCGCGACGGCATGATCGACGCCGCGCACGACCTGTCCGACGGCGGCGTGATCCAGGCGCTCACCGAGTCCTGCCTGCGCGGCGGCAACGGTGCGCGGATCGTGGTGCCCGAGGGCCTGGACGCCTTCACCTTCCTGTTCTCCGAGTCCGCGGGCCGCGCCATCGTGGCCGTCCCGCGCAGCGAGGAGCTCCGCTTCACCGACATGTGCGGTGCGCGGGGTCTGCCGGTCGCCCGCATCGGCGTGGTGGACGGCGAGGAGATCGAGGTCCAGGGCGAGTTCACCCTCCCGCTGGCCGAGCTCCGCGAGGCCCACGAGGCGACGATCCCGGCCCTGCTGGCCTGATCCGGCCCCAGCTCGTACGAGGCCCCGCCCACCCCCGTGGGCGGGGCCTCGGCGTTGCTCCCGCCGCGCGGCGCGGTCGTACGGAGCCGGCGCCGCCCGGATAGGGTCACCGCATGCCGCCCGCCAGGAAGAAGCCGCGCACCTTCGATCCCGCGAGGATCCGTCCGGCCGTCAGCGCGCAGTTCGCGCATGTCGGCGAAGCCGTGGCGGAGTTGGGACCCGAACAGCTGGCACGGCCCAGCGGGCTCGGGGACTGGACCGTCGCCGACCTCGCCGCGCACATCGCCTGGATCGCGGACTCGCTGGCCGCCGGCCTCGCCCGGCCGCCCGCCGCCATCGCCGAACTGTCCGCCGTCGAGTGGCCCTTCGCCACCGCCTCCCTCGCCGGGAAGATCTCCGAAGCGGCCCGGGAGACCCTCGCCGGCGCCCCGCTGCCCGAGCTGTACGAGCGGGCGGGCGCCCGCATGGCCGAGGCGCTCGCGGCGAACCCGGACACCCGCGTACTGGACCTGTGGGTCGGGGACATGACCCTGGCCGACTTCCTGGTCACCCGGACCGTCGAGCTGGTGGTCCACACCGACGACCTGAACCGGGCCGCCGGACTGGACATCCCGATCGAGCGGCAGGCGCTGGCCGCCTGCACCCGGCTGCTCGCCGATGCCCTCGCGCTCAAGGCCCCGGGCGGTGCGGTCGAGGTACGGATCCCGCCCTTCGCGGTGGTCCAGTGCGTCGAGGGGCCGCGCCACACCCGCGGCACCCCGCCGAACGTGGTGGAGACCGACCCGCTGACCTGGATCCGGCTCGCGACCGGCCGTACGGATTGGGCCGGGGCGCTCGACGGGGCGCGGGTCAGCGCCAGCGGCGAGCGGGCCGACCTGTCCGCGCTGCTGCCGCTGATGAGCTGAGCGCGGCCATGACGGAACCGTCCCGCCGCCCCTTCCGTCCCAGGGTCATGCGTACCTTCCGGCACGTCCACATCCCCGCGGGGCCGGCCCTCGTACTCGTACTCGCCCTCGGCCTGGCCGGCTGCGGCGGGGCCGAGGAGAGCGGGGGCGCCCCGCTGCCCGCCGTCGTGGGCTCCTGGGCCGTCGAGTCCCTGACCACCGGCGGCCGCACCCTGCACGCTCCCGAGGCCGCCCGCGTCGACTTCGCGCAGGACAAGGCCAAGGGCAGCTACGGCTGCAACGGCTTCCAGGCGGCGGTCGTCCTCGACGGCACCTCCGCCATGACCGTCACCCCCGGCATGTCGACCACCATGGCCTGCCCGGACATGGAGTTCGAGACGGCCTTCGCCAAGCTGTTCTCGGGCCGGCTGACGATCGACAGGGGGCCCGATCGGCTCACCCTGAAGACCGCCGACGGGAGCACCATCGCCATGACCTCGCAGCCCCGTGACCCGGACGCCCCGCTCATCGTCACCGATTGGACCGTCGACGCGCTGATCAGCGGGGAGACCGTGTCCTCCGTACCCGCCGAGGCCGCCGGCAAGGCCCGGTTCTCGCTCGCCGCGGACGGCACGGCGGGTGGCACCCTCGGCTGCAACCGGTTCAGCGCCAAGGCGACCGTGGACGGCTCCACGGTCACCTTCGGCCCGCTCACCACGACCCGGATGGCCTGCGAGGGCCCGGCGGGCGAGGTCGAGCGGACGCTGACCGCGCTGTTCGGCAGCGGGCCGCTCACCTCGAAGATCGACGGCCGGACCCTCACCCTCACCGCCGCCGACGGCAAGGGCCTGACCGCGAAGGCGGCCTCCGCCGCCGAGTGACCCGCACGGGCGCCGCCGAGCTTGTTCTCGTACGAAGACACAGGTACTCCACGGCGCGGTCCGCCGGCCGGCTCCGGGCGGGGCGCGGGACGGCGCGCGGCACGGCGGAGCAGGGCGGGGCGGAGCGGAAACGAGAAAAGGAGAGGACGAGTTGTGGCTACGCGGAACAGCGACAGACGGCGCTCGCGACACGGACGAGGTCCACGTGCCGGCGCTCGACGAGGGTGACGGTGCGGTCACCGAGAGGCTGCGCGAAGCGAGAGCCTGTACGAATGCCTTCGTACATGTCAACAAAGTGATCCCACACCGAGACGGAGGCGTCCGGTCACCCTCTGTGCTGTGACATTTCCCGGCCATCCCCAATTCGGACCAGTGGTCGATCTCGCCTACACTCGGAAGCGTGCCTCGTGGTGATGGACGACTCAACCACGACCTGCTCCCCGGCGAAAAGGGCCCCCAGGACGCTTGCGGCGTCTTCGGTGTCTGGGCTCCGGGTGAAGAGGTCGCCAAGCTCACCTACTTCGGACTGTATGCACTGCAGCACCGCGGACAAGAGTCCGCGGGAATCGCTGTGAGCAACGGTTCCCAGATCCTCGTCTTCAAGGACATGGGCCTCGTTTCCCAAGTCTTCGACGAAACCTCTCTCGGCTCGCTCCAAGGTCATATCGCGGTCGGTCACGCCCGCTATTCGACCACCGGGGCCTCCGTCTGGGAGAACGCGCAGCCCACTTTCCGCGCGACCGCCCACGGCTCGATCGCCCTGGGTCACAACGGCAACCTGGTGAACACCGCCGAGCTCGCCGAGATGGTCGCCGACCTCCCCCGTCAGGACGGGCGTGCCACCCAGGTGGCCGCCACCAATGACACCGACCTGGTCACCGCCCTGCTCGCGGGGCAGACCGACGAGGACGGCAAGCCCCTGACGATCGAGGAGTCGGCCACCAAGGTCCTCCCGAAGGTCAAGGGCGCCTTCTCCCTCGTCTTCATGGACGAGGGGACCCTCTACACCGCCCGTGACCCGCAGGGCATCCGCCCGCTGGTCCTCGGCCGCCTGGAGCGCGGCTGGGTGGTCGCGAGTGAGACCGCCGCCCTCGACATCTGCGGCGCCAGCTTCGTCCGCGAGGTCGAGCCGGGCGAGCTCATCGCGATCGACGAGAACGGCCTGCGCACCTCTCGATTCGCGGAAGCGAAGCCCAAGGGCTGTGTCTTCGAGTACGTCTACCTGGCGCGCCCGGACACCGACATCGCCGGCCGCAACGTCTACCTCTCGCGTGTCGAGATGGGCCGGCGCCTGGCCAAGGAAGCCCCGGTCGACGCCGATCTGGTGATACCGACGCCGGAGTCCGGTACGCCGGCCGCCGTCGGATACGCCGAGGCCAGCGGGATCCCGTACGGCTCCGGCCTGGTCAAGAACGCCTATGTGGGCCGGACCTTCATCCAGCCCTCGCAGACGATCCGCCAGCTCGGCATCCGCCTGAAGCTCAATCCGCTCAAGGAAGTCATCCGCGGCAAGCGCCTCGTGGTCGTCGACGACTCGATCGTCCGCGGCAACACCCAGCGCGCCCTGGTCAAGATGCTCCGCGAGGCCGGCGCGGCGGAGGTCCACATCCGGATCTCCTCGCCGCCGGTGAAGTGGCCGTGCTTCTTCGGCATCGACTTCGCCACGCGGGCCGAGCTGATCGCCAACGGCATGTCGGTCGACGAGATCGCCACGTCGCTCGGCGCGGACTCGCTCTCGTACATCTCGCTCGACGCGATGATCGAGGCGACCACCATCCAGAAGCCCAACCTCTGCCGTGCCTGCTTCGACGGCGAGTACCCGATGGATCTGCCCGACCCGCAGCTCCTCGGCAAGCAGCTTCTGGAGAGCGAGCTCGCGGGCGGCACCGACGCCGCCGACGCGCTCCGCCGTCCGTAGGCGGTCTCGGTTCGCCCTGCTCAACCTGCGCTGGGCCCTCTCTTTGAGGCTTCTCCGGGGGCCCAGCACCACACGCAGTAACGACACGAAAGCTCTCTCCTGTCATGACAGAGAAGACCACCGGTGCCAGCTACGCAGCCGCAGGCGTGGACATCGAAGCGGGCGACCGCGCCGTCGAACTGATGAAGGAGTGGGTGAAGAAGACGCAGCGCCCCGAGGTCCTCGGTGGCCTCGGCGGCTTCGCCGGCCTCTTCGACGCCTCCGCCCTCAAGCGCTACGAGCGCCCCCTGCTCGCCTCGGCCACCGACGGCGTCGGCACCAAGGTGGACATCGCCCGTCAGCTCGGCGTGTACGACACCATCGGCCACGACCTCGTCGCGATGGTCATGGACGACATCGTCGTGTGCGGAGCCGAGCCGCTCTTCATGACCGACTACATCTGCGTGGGCAAGGTCCACCCCGAGCGGGTCGCGGCCATCGTCAAGGGCATCGCCGAGGGCTGCGTCCTCGCCGGCTGCGCCCTGGTGGGCGGCGAGACCGCCGAGCACCCCGGCCTGCTGGGCCCGGACGACTTCGACGTGGCGGGCGCCGGCACCGGTGTCGTCGAGTACGACCGCCTGCTCGGCGCGGATCGCATCCGTACGGGTGACGCCGTCATCGCGATGGCATCCTCCGGCCTTCACTCGAACGGGTACTCGCTCGTCCGGCACGTCCTCTTCGACCGGGCGGGGATGTCCCTGGAGCAGCACGTCGAGGAGCTCGGCCGCACCCTGGGCGAGGAGCTCCTGGAGCCCACCAAGATCTACTCGCTGGACTGCATGGCGCTCACCCGTACGGCCGAGGTGCACGCCTACTCGCACATCACCGGCGGCGGCCTCGCGGCCAACCTGGCCCGCGTCATCCCGGACCACCTGCACGCCACGGTCGACCGCTCGACCTGGACCCCCGGCGCGATCTTCGACCTGGTCGGCAAGGCCGGGCAGGTGGAGCAGCTGGAGCTGGAGAAGACCCTGAACATGGGCGTCGGCATGATGGCCGTCGTCCCGCAGGAGTCGGTGGACGTGGCCCTGACCGCGCTGGCCGACCGGGGCGTCGACGCCTGGGTCGCCGGCGAGATCCTGGACCGCGGCGACCACGCCGAGGGCGCGACCCTCACCGGGTCCTACGGCGCCTGAGCAGCACGGAAACCCGGTCCGGGGCGAGGCCCTGGACCGGGTTTCGATGTGTTGTCAGACGCAGATGCTGCCGTGCTGAAGGATCCGCGCGTCAAGCCCCACGGCGGTGAGCCGACGGACCGGACTCTTCGTCCTCGTCGTCGTCATCGCGGTTGTAGAGCTCCGCGTACCGAGCGTACGGGTCGTCCTCGTCCAGCTCGTCGTCGTCTACCTCGACCGGCTCGCTGACAGGCAGCGGTTCCGCGGTCGATGCGCCCAGCTCGTTGGCCAGACGCGACAAGTCAGTCCCGCCGCTGCTGTACTTCAGCTGGCGGGCGACCTTCGTCTGCTTGGCCTTTGCCCGGCCGCGCCCCATGGCTCGACCCCCTCGGTGACGGGGCTCGACGGCCCCAGAGTCTGACACGCGTTCATGGTTCGGAGCGGGCTCTCCGTGGAGAGACCGTCCGTAGGGGTTTAACGGTACCTGCTTCCGCGGCCATACGGTACGCCGCCCGCATGACGCGCCCCGGTGCAGAACCAACGAGGCGCCCCGTCCTCGCTGGTCAGCTGCGATTTTAACCTTTTCCTGGCGGGCGACCCGCCGAAGTGCAGTGAGTTCCGTCTCGCCGCACCCCGGCGGGCGCACCCGGGGGTCCCGGCAGGGGCCTAGAGCACGCGGGCGGCGCGGGCGTCCGCCATCCGCTGCTCGGCGATCCGGTCGGCCGCGGCGGCCGGCGGGATGCCATCCACCTTCGCGCGAGCAAAGATCTCCAGGGTGGTGTCGAAGATCTTCGTGGCCTTGGCCTTGCAGCGGTCGAAGTCGAAGCCGTGCAGCTCGTCGGCGACCTGGATGACGCCGCCGGCGTTGACCACGTAGTCGGGCGCGTAGAGGATGCCGCGGTCCGCGAGGTCCTTCTCGATGCCCGGGTGCGCGAGCTGGTTGTTCGCCGCACCGCAGACGATCTTGGCGGTGAGGGCGGGGACCGTTTCGTCGTCCAGGGCGCCGCCGAGCGCGCAGGGGGCGTAGATGTCCAGGCCCTCGACGCGGATCAGCGCGTCCGTGTCGGCGACCGCGGTGACCTTGCCCGGGTGCTTGTCGAGGATCCGGCGCACCGACTCCTCGCGCACGTCCGTGATCACGACCTGGGCGCCGTCCTCCAGCAGGTGCTCGACCAGGTAGTGGCCGACCTTGCCGACGCCGGCCACGGCGACCTTGCGGTCGCGCAGCGTCGGGTCGCCCCATTGGTGCTGGGCGCTGGCGCGCATGCCCTGGAAGACGCCGAAGGCGGTGAGGACCGAGGAGTCACCCGCGCCGCCGTTCTCGGGGGAGCGGCCGGTCGCCCAGCGGGTCTCGCGGGCCACGACGTCCATGTCGGCCACGTAGGTGCCGACGTCGCAGGCGGTCACGTAGCGGCCGCCGAGGGACTCCACGAACCGGCCGTAGGCCTGGAGCAGTTCCTCGCTCTTGATGACGTCCGGGTCGCCGATGATGACGGCCTTGCCGCCGCCGAGGTCGAGACCGGCGAGGGCGTTCTTGTACGACATGCCGCGCGAGAGGTTCAGCGCGTCGAGGACGGCCTCCTCGTCCGAGGCGTACGCGTGGAAGCGCGTACCGCCGAGGGCCGGGCCCAGGGCGGTGGAGTGGATCGCGATGACGGCCTTCAGGCCGGAGGCTCGGTCCTGGCACAGCACGACTTGCTCGTGGCCGCCCTGTTCCGTGCGGAACAGGGTGTGCAGGACGCCGTCGGTCATTTCGGTCACGGTGGTGACTCCCATGGAAGAGATGCGGCGGAAAGACGCCCGCCCTGCGGGTGGGGGAGGGCGTGCTGGGAGCAGAGTAAGACCTGCGGGCCCCGCGTAGGCGTCCTGTCCGGGGATCGGAACACACTCGGAGTACGAGGCCCCCGGGGCGGGGCGGGCGGGAGCGGCCCGGAGGTGAACCGGGCCCTCAAAAGGGGGAGTACGAGAGCGTGAGCGAATCCCCCGAACCCCTGCTGCCGTCCGCGCGCTCGGCGCCGACCGTCCCGTACGCCTCCTACCTGCGCGTCTACGAGCCCCTGGTCGCCTTCGCGGAGCCGGAGCGCACGCACTGGGCCGCGTACGCCCGGCGGGGGGTGACCCCGACCGCCCAGGACGAACTGCGCAAGTCGCTCGCGGACTTGGTTCGGGTCCCCGTGGTGGGCGTGCCGGCGCACGAGAGCGCGGACGCCTTCACGGCGCAGGTGGACGGGGTGCTGCTGGTCTGCCCGTGGCGGACCCGGCTCCGGGGCTGGCTGGCGCTGGAGGAGCTGGTCGCGTCGTTCCCGCTTCCCGTGCTGGACGCCGCGCTCCCGCCGGGGACGCGCCGGCGGGCGGCCGAGGAGTACGAGCGCTGGCGCGAGCGGAACCCGGACGCGCGCCCCTGGATCCGGACGGGCGTGTGGCAGATCCCGCTGCGCTGGTTCGTCCTGGTGGCCGACGAGGAGCGGGAGTACGTGCCGGGCGAGCGGCTGCGCTACCGGACGCCGATGGTGCAGGCCCGCCGGCGGCTCGCCCGGGCCCTGCGGACCCTGCGCGACGCGGAGGGGTACGGGATGCTCGCCGAGGGGCTGGTGGAGGTCGGGAGCTGGCTGGAGGAGTTCCACCCGCGGTCGATGGTCGAGCTGGACTACGGGGGGCTGCTGCACGCACTGCCGGCGGACCGGCTGGCGGCCGACCGCTCGGCCGGGGACCTGGCGGCGGGGATCGCGGCGCTGCGGGCCGGGGACCGGGAGGGGGCGTCCGAGGTCTACGGGGAGCTGGCGGAGCGGTGGCGGGCGGTCCGGGAGCGACTTTTCGCGAATTAGGCCAAAAGTGGCCTGTGTGGCTTTTTTCTCCCCCATGGCCCGCGTACGTACTGTGGCGTATCGGTCGATCGGCCAATAATGGCTGATCAGAGCCCTGATCGTAAGATTTGGGACGTAGTACCAGGACCTACGTCCCGATACGGGCCATTGGCCCAAGCGTGACGGACCGCACTAACCACACCCTTGCGCCCTTCCCCTACCCTCGTGCCAAAATAGGACAAGGAGTCCGGGGAGGGTTCCTTCCGCCCAACTAAGGGCGGAATGCTCGGCATTGCGCTCTACGGGGGGTCTGACGACTCCTGATCGCTCTGTGACTGATCGTCACAGTGGGGTGACTGTCCGTTATGGGACGGTCCATCGGCTTCCGCCGCTGATGAACACCTCGGAGGGCAATTCCGTCGGTTTGGCCGTCGAGGCTGGACGGATGGTGTAGTTGTAGTGCCGAGGACAAGCCGTTCGTCCTATAACCGACTCGGCCCGCGTATGTCCATTTCGGGCAACGCGGGCCAAGGTGCAGAATTTAGAGGAAAGAACCGAGATGGTTCGGTTCTCCCGAGGAGGCCGCTCATGACCGCTCGCACCCCTGATGCCGAGCCGCTGCTGACCCCGGCTGAGGTTGCCACGATGTTCCGCGTGGACCCGAAGACGGTCACCCGCTGGGCCAAGGCTGGCAAGCTCACGTCCATCCGCACCCTGGGTGGACACCGCCGATACCGCGAGGCCGAGGTTCGCGCACTGCTCGCGGGAATTCCGCAGCAGCGCAGCGAGGCCTGAGGTCGCGTAAACACCCCGCTTTAACGGGTCTATATCGGGTCCCCCAATCCGATGAAACCCACATGGCTTCATACGACGGAGCCTGCCCCAACAGGTCTCTGTCGTTCGATCGCGCTGGACTCCGCCGGGTCCAGCGCGATCTTTTTTATGCCCAGGTCAGGGCGGTGCGGATCGCTGCGCGGGGCTCGACGGGGGTGGGTGCCATTGCACATATTAAATCGAGCGGGCGTAGGGATGCGATAAAAGTAGGAGTCTCAAAAACTCGTGCGGTGACACCCGTCACAGATGATCACTCTTGTATATCCGGTAATGCACCCCGTAAAGGGGATGTGCCCGGCGGGGCGCATCACGCGAACGGGGGATTCTCTCCCGGAGCCGTCACAGGGGGTGCCCCACGGCTCCGCGGCCCTCACCGACTCCCACGGGTGGCTCCGGCGCCGGCACCGGCCCGTGGCCTCGTGGCGCGTACGGACCGCGTACAGACCGCGTGCGGACCGCGTACCGGCTCCGTGCGGGCCTCCGGCGGCCCCGGAGCCCCCAGGCGCCCGTGTGTTGGCCCGGCAACGCGTCAGGGCCCGCATCCCCTGGGGGATGCGGGCCCTGACGTTTCTGCGAACCTGACGGGACTTGAACCCGCGACCTCCACCTTGACAGGGTGGCGAGCTAACCAACTGCTCCACAGGTCCTTGATTTGCGGCCGCTCGGCGGCTGCGAATCAGACTGTACCGCAGCTCAGGGGGTGCAGTCGAACCGGAGCACGGAGCAGGTCATCGGGCCGACGGCGGGGCCGCCGCGTCCACCGCCTTCACGATGCGCTTGTCGGAGATCGGATACGCCGTGCCGAGCGCGTGCGCGAAGTAACTGACCCGCAGTTCCTCGATCATCCAGCGGATGTCGGTGACCGTCGCCGGCACCGGCCGCCCCTTCGGGAGCTGCTCCAGCAGCCAGGCGTACTCGTCCTGCATCTCGTGGACCTTCTCCATGCGCGTGGTGTCGCGCTGGACGCCCGTGGGCATCTGCTGGAGCCGCCGGTCCACCGCCACCAGATAGCGCATCAGGTCCGGCAGCCGGCGCAGTCCGGTGAGCGTGACGAACCCGGCCGGCATGAGGGCCGCCAGCTGCGTCTTGACGTCCTGGAGGTTGGCGACCAGGGCGAGGCTGCCGGTGGCCTTCAGGCGGCGCTCACAGGCCTGCCAGGCGGCCAGCACCTGCTGGACCTGGCTCACCGTCCGCACGGTCGTGTCGACGAGGTCGGCGCGGACGGCCTCGTAGAGCCCGCGGAAGCCCGCCTCGTCCCACGCGGGGCCGCCGTGGTCCGCGATCAGCCTGTCGGTCGCCGCGGTCGCGCAGTCGTCGAACAGCGCCTGGATGGAGCCGTGCGGGTTCCTGGACAGGGCCAGCTTCTGCTGGTTGGTCAGGTGGTCCGAGGCGAACTTCGCCGGGTTCACCGGGATGTTCAGCAGGATGAGGCGCCGGGTGCCCAGCCACATCGCCTGCTGTTGCTCGGCCTCGGTGTCGAAGAGCCGTACGGACACGCTCGCGCCCTCGTCCACCAGCGCCGGGTAAGCCTTCACCGGCTGCCCGGCCCGCCGTGTCTCGAAGACCTTGGTCAGCGCGCCGATCGTCCAGTCCGTCAGACCGGTCCGCTCCACCGACTCCCCGCCCGCCCGCTCGGCGGTGGCCGCGGCGGCCTTGGAGAGGGCCTGGCGGGCCTTGGGCTTCAGAGCGAGCCTCAGGGTCTCCAGGTCCTTGTCCTCGGCGAGGTTCTTGCGGCGCTCGTCGATGATCCGGAAGGTGATCTTCAGGTGGTCCGGGACCCGGCCGAGGTCGAAGTCCTCGGCCGAGACCGGGACGCCCACCATCCGCTGGAGCTCACGCGCCAGCGTCACGGGCAGCGGCTCCTGCAGGGGCACCGCCGTGTCGAGGAAGCGCGTCGCGAAGTTCGGCGCGGGCACGTAGTGCCGGCGGATCGGTTTCGGCAGCGAGCGGATCAGCTCGGTGACGACCTCCTCGCGCAGGCCCGGGATCTGCCAGTCGAAGCCCTCGTCGGTGACCTGGTTCAGCACCTGGAGCGGGATGTGGACGGTCACGCCGTCCGCGTCCGCGCCCGGCTCGAACTGGTAGGTCACGCGGAACTTCAGCTGCCCCTGCCGCCAGGTGTCCGGGTAGTCGGCCTTGGTGACCCCGGCCGCCTTCTCGGTGAGCAGCATCTCCCGCTCGAAGTCGAGGAGTTCCGGCTCCTCGCGCTTCTTGTGCTTCCACCAGGAGTCGAAGTGCGCCCCGGAGACCACGTGGGCGGGGACCTTCTGGTCGTAGAAGTCGAACAGGGTCTCGTCGTCCACGACGATGTCGCGGCGCCGGGCCCGGTTCTCCAGCTCCTCCACCTCGGTGAGGAGCTTGCGGTTGTCGGCGTAGAACTTGTGGTGCGTGCGCCAGTCGCCCTCGACCAGCGCGTTGCGGATGAACAGCTCGCGCGATACCTCCGGGTCGATCCGGCCGTAGTTGATCTTCCGCTGGGCGACGATCGGGACGCCGTACAGCGTGACCTTCTCGTACGCCATCACGGCCGCCTGGTCCTTCTCCCAGTGCGGCTCGCTGTACGTGCGCTTGATCAGGTGCTGGGCCAGCGGCTCGACCCACTCGGGCTCCACCTTGGCGTTCACCCGGGCCCACAGCCGCGAGGTCTCCACGAGCTCGGCCGACATCACGAACTTCGGCTGCTTCTTGAAGAGCGAGGAGCCGGGGAAGATCGCGAACTTCGCCGAGCGGGCTCCCAGGTACTCGTTCTTGTCGGTGTCCTTGAGCCCGATGTGGGACAGCAGACCGGCCAGCAGCGAGACGTGGATGACCTGCTCGGGGGCATCGGCCTCGTTGACGTGGATGCCCATGCTCTTGGCGACCGTGCGCAGCTGCGAGTAGATGTCCTGCCACTCGCGGATCCGCAGGAAGTTCAGGTACTCCTGCTTGCACATCCGGCGGAAGGAGGAGGAGCCGCGCTCCTTCTGCTGCTCGCGGACGTAACGCCACATGTTCAGGTACGAGAGGAAGTCGCTGGTCTCGTCCTTGAAGCGGGCGTGGTTCTGATCGGCCTGGGTCTGCTTGTCCGAGGGCCGCTCGCGCGGGTCCTGGATGGACAGGGCCGCCGCGATGACCATGACCTCGCGGACGCAGTTGTTCTTGTCGGCCTCGATGACCATGCGGGCGAGCCGCGGGTCCACCGGGAGCTGGGACAGCTGGCGGCCCATCTGCGTGAGCCGCTTCTTGGGGTCCTTCTCCGCCGGGTCGAGCGCCCCGAGCTCCTGGAGGAGCTGTACGCCGTCGCGGATGTTGCGGTGGTCCGGCGGGTCGATGAAGGGGAACTTCTCGATCTCGCCGAGGCCGGCCGCGGTCATCTGCAGGATGACGGAGGCCAGGTTGGTGCGCAGGATCTCGGCGTCGGTGAACTCGGGACGGGCGTTGAAGTCGTCCTCGGAGTACAGCCGGATGCAGATGCCGTCGGAGGTACGGCCGCAGCGGCCCTTGCGCTGGTTGGCGCTGGCCTGCGAGATCCGCTCGATCGGCAGCCGCTGGACCTTGGTGCGGTGGCTGTAGCGGGAGATCCGGGCGGTGCCCGGGTCGATCACGTACTTGATGCCCGGGACGGTCAGGGAGGTCTCGGCGACGTTGGTGGCGAGGACGATCCGGCGGACCGTTCCCGCAGCGGGCCTCTGGAACACACGGTGCTGCTCGGCGTGCGAGAGGCGCGCGTAGAGGGGGAGCACCTCGGTGAAGCGGAGCTTGCGCTTCTCCAGCGCGTCCGCCGTGTCGCGGATCTCGCGCTCGCCGGAGAGGAAGACCAGGATGTCGCCCCCGCCCCCGCCCTCGGACTGGAGCTCGTCCACGGCCTCGCAGATCGCGGTGATCTGGTCGCGGTCGCTGTCCTCGGAATCGTCCTCCAGGAGGGGCCGGTAGCGGACCTCCACCGGGTACGTCCGCCCGCTGACCTCGACGATCGGCGCGTCGCCGAAGTGCCGGGAGAAGCGCTCGGGGTCGATCGTCGCCGAGGTGATGATCACCTTCAGGTCGGGGCGCTTGGGCAGCAGCGTGGCCAGGTAGCCGAGCAGGAAGTCGATGTTCAGCGACCGCTCGTGGGCCTCGTCGATGATGATCGTGTCGTACGCGCGCAGCTCGCGGTCCGTCTGGATCTCGGCGAGCAGGATGCCGTCCGTCATCAGCTTCACGAAGGTCGCGTCCTGGTCCACCTGGTCGGTGAACCGGACCTTCCAGCCGACGGTCTGGCCGATCTCGGACTTCAGCTCCTCCGCGATGCGCTCCGCGACGGTGCGCGCCGCGAGCCGGCGGGGCTGGGTGTGTCCGATCATGCCCCGGACGCCGCGCCCCAGCTCCATGCAGATCTTGGGGATCTGCGTGGTCTTGCCGGAACCGGTCTCACCGGCGACGATCACGACCTGGTGGTCGCGTATCGCCTCGGCGATCTCGTCCTTCTTCTGGCTGACGGGAAGGTTCTCGGGATACGTGACCTCCGGCATCCGCGAGGCGCGCCCGGCCAGTCGCGCGGCGGCCTTTTCGGCCTCCGCGGCGATCTCGTCGAGCACGGCCTGCCTGGCCTCGGGCTTGCGGATGCGGCGGGCGCCTTCGAGGCGGCGGCCGAGGCGGTGCGCGTCACGGAGGGAGATCTCACCGAGAAGCGTCTGCAGGGCGGCGAAGGAAGTAGACATACCTGATCGAGGATCTCACCTGGGCCCTCCGGGTGGCGAACGCATTTGTCGGGCGGACCCGTACCATTTCGGGACGACTCAGTCAGCCGTACGTATGAGAGGCAGCCCACCTTGTCCCGCCCCCGCCGTTTGGCCCGCGCCGCTCTGACGGTGTGGGTAGGCCTGGCGGCAACGGTGGCGGTCCTGGCGGTGCTGCTCCCGGCCGCGTCCGCTCCCGCCTCTCCGGAGCCGACGGCGGGCCCGGCGGTCGCCGCCGCCTCCGGATTCCTCGCGGCCTCCGACGACGGTGGTCCGGCCTGTGCCCCCGGGGCCCCCGATCACGGCGGGCTCCCCGCCGGGCCGGCCCGGGCCGGGGGCGAGCACGCGCACGTACCGCCGGCGCGGCCGGTGCCCGAGGGGGCGCGGCCGTACGCGGCGATGCCCGTACGGGTCCTCGTACGCGGTCCGGACCGGCCGGCGCCCGGCCCGGTGGAGCTGTCCGTGATGCGGGTCTAGGAGGGCCGCTCCCCCACCGGTCCGCCTCACCACCCGCAGCACTGGAGCACTCGCGTGTCCTCTCCTTCCTCCCGTTCCTCCTCCCGCAAGCCCCTCCTGTACGCCGCCGGGGTCGCCGTCGCCGCGATCACCCTCGGCCTCGTCTCCTGGCAGGCCACCGCCCCCGCCGAGAAGCGCTCCGCGGGCTCCTCCGCCGCGGCCGCGCCCCGGACGGACCCCGCCGCCGGACTCAGGGCCCTGGCCCGCCGCGAGTCCGGCGACAAGCTCGCCGTGGGCCGCGCCGACGCGCCCGTGGTGCTGATCGAGTACTCCGACTTCAAGTGCGGCTACTGCGGCAAGTTCGCCCGGGACACCGAACCCGAACTGGTGAAGAAGTACGTCGAGGAGGGCACCCTGCGCATCGAGTGGCGCAACTTCCCGATCTTCGGCGCCGACTCCGAGGCCGCCGCCAAGGCCGCCTGGGCGGCCGGGCAGCAGGACCGGTTCACCGCCTTCCACGCGGCCGCGTACGCCGACGGCTCCAAGGAGAAGGGCTTCGCCGAGCCGCGGCTCGTGGAGCTGGCCCGGGAGGCCGGGGTCCCCGACCTGGAGCGCTTCAAGAAGGACATGGCCGGCGAACAGGCCGCGGCGGCGCTGCGCAAGGACCAGGAGGAGGCCTACCGCATCGGCGTCACCTCCACCCCGTCCTTCCTGCTGGGCGGCAAGCCCATCGCCGGCGCCCAGCCGCTCGGCACCTTCACGGCCGCCATCGCCGAGGCCAAGGCCGCGGCGGCGAAGCAGTGACCGACATCGGATACCTGGCCGCCCTGCTGGGCGGCCTCCTCGCGCTGCTCAGCCCGTGCAGCGCGCTGCTCCTGCCGGCCTTCTTCGCGTACTCGATCGACTCCGCCTCCCGGCTGCTGGCGCGCACCGGGATCTTCTACGCGGGCCTCGCGAGCACCCTCGTACCGCTGGGGGCGGCCGGCTCGTACGCCGGGCGGTTCTTCCACGGCAACCGCGACCAGCTCGTCCTCGCCGGCGGCTGGCTGATCATCGCGCTCGGGCTCGCGCAGATCCTGGGCCTGGGCTTCGCCTCGAAGCGGATCTCGGAGCTGTCGGGCCGGATCCGGCCGACCACCGCCCTGTCGGTGTACGCGCTCGGCGCGGTCTACGGGCTGGCCGGCTTCTGCGCCGGGCCGATCCTGGGCAGTGTCCTGACGGTCGCCGCGGTCAGCGGCAGCCCCGTCTACGGCGGCCTGCTGCTGGCGGTCTACGCACTGGGCATGGCCGTGCCGCTCTTCCTGATGGCCCTGCTGTGGGAGCGGTTCGAGCTGGGCAGGCGGCGCTGGCTGCGCGGGCGGGTCTTCACGGTGGGCCGCTTCGAGTTGCACACCACCTCGCTGCTGTCCGGGCTGTTCTTCATCGCCCTGGGCACGCTGTTCCTCGTCTACGACGGGGCGAGCGCGCTGCCGGGGCTGCTGGACGTGGACGACTCGTTCGCGGTGGAGCAGTGGGTCGGCTCCGTGGCGGACGCGGTCCCGGACCGGACGCTGCTCGGGCTGGTCGCGGCGGGCGCGCTCGCCGCCGGCCTGGTGCAGTGGCGCCGCAGGGCGCGGACGGCGGCGGAGGCCGAGGGGGAGTAACCACAGAAGGCCCCGTCCGATGGACGGGGCCTTCTTGATGGTGGCTGGGGCCGGGGTCGAACCGGCGACCTATCGCTTTTCAGGCGATCGCTCGTACCAACTGAGCTACCCAGCCACGAAACCGTTTCCGGCTTCAGCGATCCTGACGGGACTTGAACCCGCGACCTCCACCTTGACAGGGTGGCGAGCTAACCAACTGCTCCACAGGACCTTGCAGTGTGCGAGAACAAGTCTTGCACACGGTAATGCGTACCCCCAACGGGATTCGAACCCGTGCTACCGCCTTGAAAGGGCGGCGTCCTGGGCCACTAGACGATGAGGGCTAAAGGCCCGCCGGGCACTTCTTCAGCGCGTCGGGGACGTGAGAAGCATATGGGATCCGGGGAGCTATCGCCAAAACGGTTTCTCCCCCGCAAGCGGGAGGCGCCCCCACCGGAGGGACAATGACCGGGTGCTGGAGATGACGCGCGAGGAGTTCGAAGAGCTCGTCGCAGAGGCGCTGGACCGGATCCCGCCGGAGCTGACGCGGCTGATGGACAACGTGGCGGTGTTCGTCGAGGACGAACCACCCGCCGACGACCCCGAGCTGCTCGGGCTGTACGAGGGGACTCCGCTGACGGACCGCGGCGAGTGGTACGCCGGGGTGCTGCCGGACCGGATCACGATCTACCGCAACCCCACGTTGCGGATGTGTGAGGACCGGGAGAGCGTGGTCGCGGAGACGGAGGTCACCGTGGTGCACGAGATCGCCCACCACTTCGGGATCGACGACGAACGGCTGCACGCGCTGGGGTACGGGTGACCGGGCCGGTCCCCGGCGCCGAGGCGATCGACCCGGACGTCGACCTGCACGTCCCCGCGCAGCGCGCCGAGCCGCAGGGCCGGGTGCTCGCGGCGGTGGCGGCGGGCGGGGCCGTCGGGGCCGTGGCACGGTACGGGATCGCCCTGTTGTGGCCGGCCGGGGCCGGGGCCTTCCCGTGGGCGACCCTCTGGATCAACACGTCCGGGTGCGCGCTGATCGGCGTACTGATGGTGCTGATCAGCGAGGGCGGCCGGACCGCGCCGCATCCGCTCCTGCGGCCCTTCGCCGGGGTCGGGGTGCTGGGCGGCTTCACCACCTTCTCCACGTACGCGGCGGACTTCTCGCGGCTCCTCGACGAGGGGGAGGCGGGGACCGCGCTGGCCTATGCCGGACTCACGGTGGTGGCGGCGCTGGGCGCGGTGTGGGCGGCGGCCGCCGTGACCCGGCTCGCGGTCGGGGACGGGGACGGGGGCGGGGACGGGCGCCGGCGGCCGGGCCGGGCCGCCCGGTGAACTGGCTGCTCGTGGTGGTGGGCGCGGTCGTCGGAGCGCCGTTGCGCTATCTGACGGACCGTGCGGTGCAGGCGCGGCACGAGTCCGTCTTCCCGTGGGGCACCTTGGTGGTCAACGCGGCCGCCTGCCTGCTGCTCGGGGTGCTGACCGGCGCGCTGCTGGCGGGGGCCGCCTCCTCGCGGCTGCACCTGCTGCTGGGAACCGGGCTGTGCGGGGCGCTGAGCACGTACTCGACGTTCTCGTACGAGACGCTGCGGCTGGCCGAGCGCGGCCGGCGGTTCCTGGCGGGCGCGAACGTGGTGATGTCGGTGCTCGTGGGGCTCGGCGCGGTGCACCTCGGGTCGCGGGTGGCGGAGCGACTGTTCGGCTGAGGGCGCCGAGGGCGTGTCCCTTGCGGGTCAAAGGGAGTTGGGCACATTGACCCGCTCATGCGGACTCTCACCCTCAGGCTCCGGAGGTGCCCCCGTGCGCCAGTTGTCCGCTTCCCTCCGACTGGCCGTCACCGCGCTCGCGGTCGCGGCGACGGCCGGCTGCATGAGCATCGGCGAGGACGCGGCGAAGCCCGGTCCCTCCTCCTCGGCGGACCGCCGGGGTGGCGCCGAGGCGGGCGCGTCCGTCTCCGGGCGGGGCTCCGGGGTCCACGGCAACGGGCACGGAACGAAGGACGGTACGGGGAACCAGGACGGCAAGCCCAAGGAGGACGGCAAGGCCTCCGGCGCGACCGGGGCCTCGCCCAGTCCGGGCGCGCCGAGCGGCCAGCCGGGCGTGCCCGCGCCGTCGGCGGGCGCGGGCGGCGGCGCGGGCGGGCAGGGCCCGCAGGAGCCCCCGGCGGGTGCTTCGGGCGGCGCGGGCGGCGCGGGCGGTAGTGGCGGGCCGGGCGGCTCCGGGGGCTCCGGCGGATCGGGTGGTTCCGGTGGTGGGCAGCAGCCGGCCAGCCCGACCCCGCAGCCCCCGGCCACGACGCCCCCTGTGACGGAACCCACGCCGGAGCCGCCGAGTCCGCAGCCCGAGCCCACGACCCAGCCGGTGCCCCAGCCCTAGGGCCAGTAGCGGCCCCCGGGGTCCGGTGGAGTGGCCCGGCATGAGGCGTTCTCGCAGGTCAGAGACGTTTCGGTCGGATTGACTTGCCAGACCCCGGGGAGGGTGCGTATGGTTATAGATCGTTTGATCCCATTGCCCGGCGCCGAATCCGAAGAGCGCCGTGTGGCGCGTACTCTCCCTAGCCGTGGCTGACCGCATTGAGGCGGTCGATTTGCGATTCACGGAGTTTGGGCGCGTGCCGAGACTCCGGAAGGTTTCGCATTTCGCATGTCCATTTCCAGTTCTGACCGTTCCGTCATGCCCGAGAACGACTCCAACGAGATCGTCGACGCCGAGGCCCTTGTGGTCACCGAGGCCATCGAGGCCGCTGAGGCCGACGAGATCATCGAGGCCCTTGAGGCCGACGTGACGAACGGTGAGTCCGTCGAGGACTCCATCGACGACGACACCGACTTCGACGACGACGCCGCCGACGCCGAGCCCTCGATCACCTTCGGAGACCTCGGTCTGCCCGAGGGCATCGTGCGCAAGCTCGCCCAGAACGGCGTCACCGCCCCCTTCCCGATCCAGGCCGCGACCATCCCGGACGCCCTGGCCGGCAAGGACATCCTCGGCCGTGGCCGTACCGGCTCCGGCAAGACCCTCTCCTTCGGTCTGCCGACCCTGGCCTCCCTGGCCGGCGGTCACACCGAGAAGAAGAAGCCCCGCGCGATCATCCTCACGCCGACCCGTGAGCTCGCGATGCAGGTCGCGGACGCGCTCCAGCCCTACGGCGACGTGCTCGGCCTGAAGATGAAGGTCGTCTGCGGCGGTACCTCCATGAGCAACCAGATCTACGCCCTGGAGCGCGGTGTCGACGTCCTCGTCGCCACCCCGGGCCGTCTGCGCGACATCATCAACCGCGGCGCCTGCTCCCTGGAGAACGTCAAGATCGCCGTCCTCGACGAGGCCGACCAGATGGCCGACCTGGGCTTCCTGCCCGAGGTCACCGAGCTGCTCGACCAGATCCCCGGCGGCGGCCAGCGCATGCTCTTCTCCGCCACCATGGAGAACGAGATCGGCACCCTGGTCAAGCGCTACCTGTCCAACCCCGTCACGCACGAGGTCGACAGCGCCCAGGGCAACGTCACGACCATGACCCACCACGTCCTCGTCGTGAAG
Organism: Streptomyces sp. NPDC029164; assembly: GCF_055563995.1. Lineage (NCBI taxonomy): Bacteria > Bacillati > Actinomycetota > Actinomycetes > Kitasatosporales > Streptomycetaceae > Streptomyces > Streptomyces sp. NPDC029164. The sequence continues at coordinate 90,840 of NZ_JBVHWW010000028.1, forward strand.
CCGAAGGACAAGGCGCCGGTCACGGCCGCCATCGCCGCCCGCAAGGGCCGCACCATCATCTTCGTCCGCACCCAGCTGGGCGCCGACCGCATCGCCGAGCAGCTCGTCGAGGCCGGCGTGAAGGCCGACGCGCTGCACGGCGGCATGACGCAGGGTGCCCGTACCCGCGTCCTCGCCGACTTCAAGGACGGCTACGTCAACGCGCTCGTCGCCACCGACGTCGCCGCTCGCGGCATCCACGTCGACGGCATCGACCTGGTCCTGAACGTGGACCCGGCCGGCGACCACAAGGACTACCTGCACCGCTCGGGCCGCACCGCCCGTGCCGGCAAGTCGGGCGTCGTGGTCTCCCTCGCCCTGCCGCACCAGCGCCGCCAGATCTTCCGCCTGATGGAGGACGCGGGCGTCGACGCCTCGCGCCACATCGTCCAGGGCGCCGGCGCCTTCGAGCCCGAGGTCGCCGAGATCACCGGTGCCCGTTCGCTGACCGAGGTCCAGGCCGACTCCGCGAACAACGCCGCCAAGCAGGCCGAGCGCGAGGTCGCCGAGCTCACCAAGCAGCTGGAGCGCCTGTCGCGCCGTGCCGTGGAGCTCCGCGAGGAGGCCGACCGCCTGGTCGCCCGCTCCGCCCGTGAGCGCGGCGAGGACCCGGAGGCCGCTGTCGCCGAGGTGGCCGAGGCCGCCGAGGCCGAGGTCGCGGCTGCTGCCGCCGCCGCTGCCGCCGAGATCGCCGCCCAGGAGCGCCGCGAGGAGCAGCGCGCCCAGCGCGACGACCGCGGCAACTTCGAGCGTCGCGACAACCGCGGTGGCGACCGCGGTGGCGACCGCGGCGGTGACCGTGGCGGCTTCCGCGGCGGCGACCGTGGCGGCGACCGTGGTGGCCGTCCGTCCGGTGGCTTCAACCGTGACGACCGTGGTGGCGAGCGTGGCGGTTTCCGTCGCGATGACCGTCCGTCCGGTGGTTTCCGTTCCGGTGGTGACCGTCCGGCCGGTGGTGGCTTCCGTCGCGACGACCGTCCCTCGGGTGGCTTCAACCGCGATGACCGTGGTGGCGACCGTGGTGGCTTCCGTCGCGACGACCGTCCGTCCGGTGGTTTCCGCTCCGGCGGCGACCGTCCGGCCACGGGCAACGGCACCTACAACCGTGACGACCGCCCCTCCGGCGGCTTCCGCTCCGGTGGCGGCGACCGTCCGTTCAACCGCGACCGTCGTGACGACCGTCCCTCCGGCGGCTTCCGCGCCGGCGGCGCCGGCGACCGTCCGTACGGCCGCCGCGACGACCACCGTCCGTCCGGCTCCGGTTCCGCCGGCGGCTTCGGCGGCCGCCGCGACGACAAGCCGCGCTGGAAGCGCAACGGCTGACCACAGCTGAGCTGAACCCCTGACAGGGCCCCCACGACTCCGGTCGCGGGGGCCCTTTCACGTGTTGCTACGATCCACACACTTTTTGCGGTGGGGGCACGGCAACGCGGAACCCGCGACCGCCCCTTCGCACTTCCTGGGGGTGGGACTTCTTTGAGACGGTCACGCGTGCTGGGCGCCGCCGCGCTCGCCTTGGCCATCGGACTCGGCGGCCTGGCCACCGTGCCGGCCACGGCCGGGCCGACGGCCACCGGAGACCTGACGATCGCACCGCCGCCGCACCAGGACCCGGCCCACGAGTACGTCTCAGGCGTCGGCACCGGTCTGACGATGTGGCGGGACAAGAGCCATCTCTGGCGCAGCCTGCAAGACGGCCGCGAGGCCTCGTACACGGGCTGCCAGGTCGTGTACGGCACGGACGTCTGGTCCGCGGCTTCCGGCGACACCGTCGCATGCGAGAAGGCCGGCAGCGGCGGGGCGGCCGGGCCGATGGTCCTGCACGACTTCGCCTCGGGCAAGGGCGAAACGCTGGCCGCCCCCGCGGGCCGGGCCTGGACGAAGGCGTTCTCGCCGTCCCAGGTGCTCGCCACCGAGGTGGACCAGGTCGGCTGGGTCACGCTGCACCTGATCGGCCGGGAGAACGAGCCGCGCAAGGACGTGGTCGTCACCTCGCCGGACCGGTTCGGGATGTACGCCTTCCGCGTGCAGGCCTTCGACCAGAAGGGCGCGCTGGTCTCGTACTTGAACGGCAAGGGCGGCGAAACCCTCGCACTGGTCGACTTCGCCACGGCGACCCTGCGTCCCGTGCCGCTGCCGGACGGTGTCACGGAGACGACCCACACCAAGTTCGGGCTCGGCTCGCAGTGGATCGCGATGGAGAAGTCGGGCCAGGTGACGCTGCGTTCGCGCGCCGACGGCAAGGTGACCCGCACCGTCGACCTGTTCCCGGCGGCGGTCGAGTCCGTCCAGCCCGTGGGGGACTGGCTGCTGGCCCGGGTCCCGCAGGGCCTGGTCGCGGCACCGGTCGCGGGCGGAGCGACGCGCACCCTGCTGCCGCGCACCGGGACCGACCCGATCACACCCGGAGCCGACGGGTCCGCCTACATCGCCGGCGGCACCGACTCCAGCCACTGGGGAATCCACCGCATCGCGACGGGCCCCGACGGTGCCCCCGTGGTGAAGAAGGTCGTGGACCTTCCGCCGAACCCCGCGAACCGCGTGGGGCTCACCCTCGCCCAGGGCCAGCTCGCCGTGAGCCAGGAAGACCCGCAGAAGAGCGTCCTGGGATACACGGCCTCGGTGTCCGGCACCCCGTCGGTGTCCCAGACCCCCACCTGGAAGTGCGACGCGACCGTCAACCTGCAGCTGTGCGGGTTGCAGGACGCCCCCGCCGCCCGGAGCGTCGCCACCGGCGACGGCCGGTTCGTCTCGGTGTCGGCCGTGGACACGGGTGACCCCATGTGCCTCGGCTGCGGGATCGCGCTGAACGTGATCGACGCGGGCGCCGGAGGCTCGATCCGGCAGGTGAAGCTGCCCCACAAGACGCAGCTGCAGCCCGTCCAGGTGGAGCAGGCCTCGGGCCGCTACGTGCTCTTCGCGGCGACCGAGAACTCCGCCCTGCGCTACTTCGTGGCCGACATCGACGCCGGACGGATCCTGGACGCCAAGGCCGTGGCGCAGTCCGTGCTGTGGGGCTCCACCCTGTGGGCTCCCGAGGGGGACAAGGGAGTCGTGGCCGGGACCGATCTGCGGACCGGTCAGGTCACGCAGCGGGTCGACCTCGGTTCCGGCTGCCGTCCCTTCGAGCTCAAGGCCAACGGCGACTGGTTCTACTCCACCTGCTCCTACTACGGGGACAACCCGGCCGCCTACCACGTGCCCACCAAGAAGCGGATCCCGCTGCCCTTCACCCCGCAGCCCTTCAAGGTGCGGCTCGGCGACGGCTACCTCGTGCACGAGGCGGGCGCCGGCCTGGAGATCACCAACCTGCGCTCCGGCGCGCCGGTCCGCGAGCCCGACATCGCCGCGTACGTCGGCTCGTTCGGCACCGGCTGGACCATCGACCGGTTCGGCGGCCGCCTGGCCTACACGGACGAGCGCGAGACCGTCCACCTGGTCGGCGTCGCCGGCAAGACCTCCCCGCTCGCGGTGATCGACCAGGACCTCGCCGCCACCGTGGACTTCAGGCAGGCGAAGACCTGGCAGGCCCGCTGGTGGGTGTCCAAGCCGGTCGCGTCCTGGAAGCTGATGGTGCGCAACAGGACGTCCGGCGTCACCACGGTCGTGCGCACCGGCGGCGAGGCGCGCGGCGTGATCGCCCCCTCGTGGGAGGGCAAGTCCCCGACGGGCACGTACCTCTTCACCGGCGAGTACGAATGGACGCTCGTGATCCGGCCGGCCGACGGCCAGGGCGCCGAGGTCAGGACCTCCGGGCCGGTCCGGGTGGCCGGTGTCCCGTCCGCCGCCCGCCCCCCCGTGCGCCGGTGAACTGACGGCGACAGGCCGGTCAGTCGATACCCGATCGGCTGACCGGCGCTGTCCGGCTATGCTCTGGGGTGAGCACCTGGAGGGCCATTAGCTCAATTGGCAGAGCAGCGGACTTTTAATCCGTTGGTTGTCGGTTCGAGTCCGACATGGCCTACCGCTCGCGGGCGGGGGCGAAGCCTCCTGCCCGGCGCCCAGCGCCCCTTCCGGTTCCGGCCGGAGGGGGCGCTCGGTCGTTTCCGGCCGGCCCGCGCGAGCGGACGTCCCGTCATTCCCCCGGGGATGGGTCGGAAAACCCGGTGAACCTCCCGACCGGTGCGGGTAGCGTCGCCGCCCGTGACTCCAGTTCTGCGCACCAAACACCTCCTCCTCGATCCGTACGTCCCCGAGGACGAGGAACGCTTCGTGGCCCTCTTCCAGGACACCCGCGTGTCCCGGTGGATGGGGGACGGCCCCACCACGGAGGCCGAGGACCGGGCCCTCTTCGGGCGGGTCTTCACCAAGGTCTACGCCGAGGACCTCTTCGACGTCTGGGCCGTGCGGCGGGACGGCGAGCTCATCGGGCACGCCGAGATCAAGCGGACCGACGAGGTCGACGGCCACGAGATCATCTACGCCCTGGCCCCCGGGGCCTGGGGATCGGGCCTCGGCACCGAGATCGCGGAGGCGATCGTCGCGTACGCCTTCGCCGCCCTGGGCCTGACCGAGGTGCACGCCACGGTGGCCGCCGCCAACACGGCCTCCCTGAGCCTGCTGAACCGCATCGGCTTCACGCACGTCCGGGACGTCCGGGAGGACGACGGCTCCACCACCCGTGTCCTGACCCGCCGGCGCACGCCCACGGACGGCTGATCCACCCCCCGTACGCACGAGCGCCCCACCCGGTCCGGCCGGGTGGGGCGCTGCTGCGTACGGGGTGTGGATCAGGCGGAGAGGCCGCGGCGGCGGCGCCCGAGCCAGGCGGCGGCCGCGCCGAGCACGACCAGGGCGGCGGCGAGGCCGGCGTACAGACCGGTGGAGGAGCCGGCGCCGGTGTGGGCGAGGGAGCCGGTGGCCGCGGTCGTGGTGGTCGTCGTGGTCGTACCGGTGGTCGTCACGTTGCCTTTGCCGTTCCCGGTGGAGGTGGAGGTGGCGACGGCCGGCTGCACCGAGGGGGCGGTGGAGGGAGCGGTGGACGGGGTGGTGGAGGGGGTGTCGGTGGGCACCGTCTCCGCGAACGGGACGAGCGGGAACTGCACGGAGCCCGTCTTGAGCGGGTAGGAGTTGCCCTCGGCGTGACGGACCTCGGCCTCCATCGTGATCGTGGTCTTCTTCGTCAGCTTGGTGTGGTTGCCCAGGCTGACCCGCAGCGGCAGGGTGTGGACGCCGTCGGCGGCGCCGAAGCCCTTGCGGATCCGCGGCAGCTCGTAGCGGCTGTCCTCGGCCTTCAAGTCCTGCCAGCGGCCGTCGAACAGGGCCTGCACACGGAAGTCCGCCTCCTGCTCGCCCGGGTGGGACAGGCTCAGGCTGGTCGCGAGGGCGGTGCCGAAGGTGCCGTCGCCGGTGGCCTGGTAGTTCAGGTCCAGGTACGCGCGCTGCTCCTGGCCGTCCTTGCCGGAGCTGATCTGCTTGAACCAGGTCTTCAGCTCGCCCGTCTTGATCTGCGGGTCGACCTTGAAGGTGTGCGAATCCGCGCCGCCGGGGGCCACGGAGTTGTTGTAGCTGGAGGCGCTGAGGCTGAAGTCCCCGTTGTTGGTCGGGTAGTTCGCGCCGAGGCCGATGGTGACCTTCCAGGTCATCTTGCCGTTGGCGGGGATGTCGAAGCCGCCCTTGTCGCCGCCCGGCTCGCCGGCCGCGGGGAAGAAGGTGCCCTGCCACCCGCCGTCCTGCTGGCCGATCGAGGACTTGGTCGCCGGGGCGTCCACCGCCTCGACCTTGAAGACGACGTCGTCCTTCTTCAGCCGGCTCGGGCCGGTCGGGTCCACGAGCATCCACGGGTTGTACGTGACGGCCTTGCCGGTCGGGTTCTTCACCGTCAGGTCGAAGGACTCGGTGGCGCCGCCCCGGGTCAGCGGGCCGTTCGGGACGGGAGCGCCCATCTCCGTACGCAGCACGGCGTGGTCGTCGGCGGCGGGTGCGGCGGACGCGGCGGGTGCGGCGGACGCGGCGGGTGCGGCGGACGCGGCGGTGGCCGAGAGCGGCAGCAGAGTGGTGACAACGCCGGCGACGACTGCGATGGCGGCTGCGGTGCGAACGGACATGGTGGACTCCCCCCGGGAATCACAGGGGCATCGGCAGAGGGCCGAGCCGGTTGGTGTGGTGGTCGTCGCCCGCCGGTTCGTGTTCCCCCTGGCCCTGGCGACAGGTGAATCATCGCCCGCGCCCGATCCCGGAACGATCCCCGCAGTGTCACCGGCGTGCAACAGAGATGATCTTCGTTCGCAGGGTGCCCGTCCTGGACCGGTTTTAGGGCTTTGACCTGCGGAGATGTCGGATCTGGGGCGGGCCGGCGGTTAATTGGCGGAGGGGTCCCCCCGGATGGCGTAGAGTTGTGTTTACCGACGCGGGGTGGAGCAGCTCGGTAGCTCGCTGGGCTCATAACCCAGAGGTCGTAGGTTCAAATCCTGCCCCCGCTACTCAGTACGAAGGCCCGGTTCCCCTTGGGGAGCCGGGCCTTCGTCGTGTTCCCGCCCCCCCGCCCCCGTTCCCGGTCTCACGCGCCGTCACCCGTCCGGCCGCCGCCGGGTCGCCGTCCGGCCGCTCCTGCCGCCAGCCTTGAGGGGCGAGGCGGCGGCGGGCCCGCATCCGTACGAGGGATCCGGGCGGCAGGAGAGCAGCGTGGCGGGGCTGGGCCGGCAGGGCAACGGTGGGCGCGGGGGCGGTGGCGGGCGTGGCGGCGGGAGCGGTCCGGCCCGGCAGGTGGTCCGGGTGCTGCCGAGTGCGCTGATCGTGCTCGGAACGGTCTTCGGCCTGCTGACCCCGCCCAGCTTCACCGGATCCCCCTTCTTCTCCGCGGCTCCGCTGGTCGCCGCCCCGCTGTACACGTTCCGGGCCACGGTGCTGACCGGCCTGCTGGCCTCGCTCGCGGTGTTCCTGTTGCAGCTCCACAACGGCACCGGCGGGAAGGTCGAGGCGCTGACCGAGCTGGCCACCGTGGTGACCGTGTCCGGGCTGGCGCTCCTCATCAACCGGGTCGTGCGGCGCAGCGGCGAGCGGCTCGCCTCCGCGCGCGGGATCGCCGAGGCCGCGCAGCGGGCGGTGCTGCCGAAGCCAGCCGAGCGCATCGGGGGGCTGCACGTCTGCGCCTGGTACGAGGCCGCGCAGGCCGACGCCTTCATCGGCGGGGACCTCTACGCCGTCCAGGACACCCCGTACGGAGTGCGGCTGGCGGTGGGCGACGTACGGGGCAAGGGGCTGGGGGCGGTGGAGGCCGTGGCGGTGGTCCTCGGGGCGTTCCGGGAGGCGGCGGAGACCGAGCCCACGCTGGAGGCGCTGGCGCAGCGGCTGGAGCGGGCCCTGGCCCGGGAGGGCACCCGGCGCGACGGACTGGACGCGGTCGAGGGGTTCACGACGTGCGTGCTCGGGGAGATCCCGCCGGGCGCGGGGGTGCTGCGGCTGCTCAACCGGGGGCATCCGGAGCCGCTGCTGCTGCACGGGAACGGGGAGCTGGCGGTCCTCGCCCCGGCGGAGCACGCCCTGCCGCTCGGCATGGGGGAACTGGGAGGCCGGCCGGACCGGGCGCAGGAGTGGGCCTTCCCCGCGGGCACCACCCTGCTGCTGTACACGGACGGGCTGAGCGAGGCCCGGGACCGGGCGGGCGACTTCTACGATCCGGCGGCCCGGCTGCGCGGACGGATCTTCCCCGGGCCGCACGCCCTGCTCAGCGCGCTCAGCAGCGATGTGCGCCGGCACACGGGCGGCGGGGCCACGGACGACATGGCGCTGCTCGCGGTGGGCCGGCCGGCGCTGCGGCAGCCGGAGCGGCGGAGGACCGTGCCGGTGGTGCGCCGGGGCGACGAAAGGTAACGCAGCGTGTGGGAAGTGGTGCTCTCCGCAAGCTTATTGACAAAACGTCATGTTCCGGGTGTGGCCGAAGAGATGGGGCAGTCGCTTGATTTTTACCCGGTTTGGTAGTTGTTTATGGCGAAAAGTCCTGGCCAGAGCCAGCCATTGAGTGGCCGATTGGTGCGAACGATCAAGCGCAACAGCTTGGAATCACTCCCCTGCGTCTATTACCTTTCGATAACGCAGAGCGGTCGTCCCAGCCGTCGCAAGAGACGGCGCCGTGTGCGTGCGCGTCAATGAGGAGTGTGCCCCGGTGGCCTCCAACTTGCCTGCCCCTGAAGGCACCGAGATCCAGGAGCCGCCCACCGCGGGTGCCTGGGGCGAGTGGAACCCCACCGAGGACTCGGTCCGTCCGGTCCGCGGCAAGCACCGGATCGCCAAGCAGCGCGGGGGGCTCGCGCGCAGCTCCACCGTGCTCGGCGTCGGCGTCATCGCGGCGGTCGGCGCCGGCGGCATCGCCCACGCGCAGGACCGGCCCCAGGTCGCGATATCCCTGCCGTCAATGTCCGACCTGCCCGATCTGCCCGAACTGATGTCCGGCGACAACTCCTCGCGATCGGACGGCGGTTCCGGGTCGGCGGCCCAGGCGGCCGCACGGACGGGGATCATCGCGCAGCAGAACGACAGCGGCGCCGACGCCGGCGAGGTGCTGCGCAACCGGATCCTCCAGCAGGCCGAGTCCCAGCAGGGCGCCGCCGAGGCGAAGGCCCGGGCGGACGCCGAACGGGCCGCGCAGGAGGCCGCCGCCCAGGAGGCCAAGGACAAGCTGGAAGCGGCCCGCAAGGCGGCCGAGGAAGCCAAGGCCCAGGCCGAGGCGAAGGCCGCGGAAGAGGCCGAGGCCGCGAAGCAGGCCGCCGAGGCCAAGGCCGAGCAGGAGCGCGCCAGATCGGCCGGCGGCTACTCCCTGCCGACCTCCGCCTACACCCTCACCTCGCACTACGGCGACTCCGGCTCCATGTGGTCCTCCGGCCACCACACCGGCCTCGACTTCGCGGCCCCGACCGGCACCCCGGCCAAGGCGGTGGCCGCCGGAAAGATCACCTCGGCCGGCTGGTCCGGCGCGTACGGCTACCGGATCGTGCTGCAGCTCGAGGACGGCACGGAGGTCTGGTACTGCCACCTGTCCTCGATGTCCGTGACCTCGGGCGCCGTCGGCGCCGGCGAGACCATCGGCCGCGTCGGCGCCACCGGCAACGTCACCGGACCCCATCTCCACCTGGAAGTACGCAAGGGCGGCTCGACGATCGACCCGCTGGCGTGGCTGGAGTCCAAGGGCCTGAACGTCTGAGCTCCGGCTCCGCCCGCCGCGGCACGGGTACGGCGGGCAGCGCGGCCGCGGGCGCGGGGACGGCCAGGGGAGCCCGCAAGGGGTCGAACGACGGCGGCAGCAGTTCCTCCATGACCGCCGCCCGGGCCAGCGCCGGGCCCGCCGTCGCACGGCGCTGCCAGAGCCGGTGCAGCAACTCCCGTTCCCGGCCGGCGAAGTCCGGCTCCCCCAGCGGGCCGCCGCGGCGCGCCCGGTTCCGCAGCAGGGCCAGGGCGGCCGCGTCCGCCTCGTACCGGGCGACCGCGCGTCCGGCGGCCCGGCCGCCGCTGCGCCGGGCCAGGGCGCGCGCCAGAGACCGGGCCGGCATCGAAGCCAGCGCCGGCACCTCGGCGTAGCCGATCCAGCCGGCGGCCGCGTACACCGCCAGCTCCCCGGACACGACCCGCAGCCGGCCGCGCCGTATCCGCACCGCCAGCCACACGAGCAGCCCGAACGCCGGGACCATCACGAAGGCGTAGACCGTGTAGAAGCCGTGGTCCCCGAACCGCGAGGAGCCGTTCCACAGCGCGTGCATGCCCATGGCCGGCGCCAGGCCGAGCAACGGCAGGCAGATCCTGCGGGAACGGCGCGCGCTGAGCGCGGCCGCCCCGAAACCGAGCCCGGTGAGCACCGTGAACAGCGGGTGCGCGAACGGCGACAGGACTATCCGGACGAAGAAGGTCGCCGCCGTCACCGACTCCAGCACGCCGGAGCCCTCGGCGAGGTCCTCGCCGTAGGCGTTGCCGAGGTAGAGGATGTTCTCCGTGAAGGCGAAGCCGGTGGCGGTGAATCCGGCCACGACGAAACCGTCGGCCGGACCGGTGAAATGGCGTCTGCGGAACACGAACACCAGCAGCAGGGCCGCCGCCTTGGCGCTCTCCTCCACCACCGGGGCGACGGCCACCGAGCCCAGGTGATCGGCGTCGGAGGGGTCGGCGGTGGCCGCGGCTATCCACTCGGTGGCGAAGTTGTTGGCCAGTATCGCGATCAGCGCCGCGGCGCAGGCACCCCAGGCGAAGCAGAACAGCAGCTGGGGCCAGGGCGCGGGCGCGGCCCGGCCGAGCCACCGGAAGGCCGCCATGAGCGGCGCCACCGGCAGCACGGCCAGGCCGAGACCGACGAGGAAGCCCGGGGTGCCGGTCTGCTCCCGCACGAGTTCGAGGATCGAGATGCCGGTGACGGCGAGCAGGGCGAGGAGCACGCACGTGCGGACCGTGCCCGACGGACGTGCGAGCACAGCGAGGAGCGCTCGGAACACACCATGACCCTAGCGATCCGGTCTGACACGCGCCGTGACGTTGTCAGTTCTCCGTGCGACGGAAGAGCAAGTCGTGTACGACATGGCCCTTGTCGAGGCCCTGTCCCTCGAAGCGGGTGAGCGGCCGGAACGCGGGGCGCGGCGCGTAGCCGCCGTCGGCCTGCGTGTTCTCGAAGTCCGGGTGCGCGGTGAGGACTTCGAGCATCTGCTCGGCGTACGGCTCCCAGTCGGTCGCGCAGTGCAGCACGGCCCCGGGGGCCAGGCGGGTGGCGGCCAGCGTGAGGAACTCGGGCTGGATCAGCCGGCGCTTGTGGTGGCGGGCCTTGGGCCAGGGGTCCGGGAAGTAGACGCGCATCCCGGCCAGGGAGTCGGCCGGCAGCATCTCGCGGAGCAGGATGATCGCGTCGCCGTTGGCCACGCGGACGTTGGTCATCCCGCCCCGCTCGGCGAGGGCGAGGAGGTTGCCCTGCCCGGGGGTGTGCACGTCGGCGGCGAGGATCCCGGTGCCGGGGTCTTCGGCGGCCATCTGCGCGGTGGCCTCGCCCATGCCGAAGCCGATCTCCAGGACGACGGGGAGGCCGTCGAACATCGCCTTCAGGTCGATGACCTCGTGGCCGTCGATGTCCAGGCCCCAGGTGCCCCAGAGCCGCTTCAGGGCCTCGCCCTGACCGGTGGTGACCCGGCTGCGCCGGGGCTGGAAGCTCCGGATCCGCCGCTCGTGGTGCGAGCCGGCCGGATCCGGCGAGGGCCCGTCGGGGAAGCGGGGCTCGGTCCGCCACTTGGGCGGCACGTACGAACTCGCCTCCGGCGCGGCGTCCGGGAGGCTGGGCGGCTGGGGATTCAGGGACTCAGACACAATGCCGTGATTCTACGACTTCCAGCCTGCCCGGCGTTTGAGGGCACGGGTGCGCAGGCACGTACGGGGTCCGGTGCGGAGCCCCGGGAAGCGGCGCGGCCCCGGCCCTGGGACCGCTCAGGTCGAGCCGAGGGTTCGAAGGGCTCGGGAGGCGATCTCGCGGCCGATCGGGAGCGAAGCGGTGGCGGCGGGCGAGGGGGCGTTCAGGACGTGGACCGTGCGCGGGGCGTCGCGGATCAGGAAGTCGTCCACCAGCGTCCCGTCCCGCAGGACGGCCTGCGCGCGGACCCCGGCCGCCGCCGGCCGCAGGTCCGCCGAGGTGACGGCCGGCAGCAGCCGCCGTACCGCCCGGGTGAAGGCCTGCTTCGACAGCGAGCGGTGGATCTCGCCCGTCCCGTACCGCCAGTGCCGTGCGGCCATCCGCCAGGATCCCGGCCAGGCGAGCTCGTCCACGAGGTCCCGCGGCCGCACCGTCGACCAGGCGTAGCCCTCGCGGGCCAGCGCCGGCACCGCGTTGGGTCCGACGTGGACCCCGCCGCCGATGCCCCGGGTGAGGTGGACCCCGAGGAAGGGGAACGCCGGGTCGGGCACCGGATAGACCAGCCCGCGGACCAGGTCCGGACGGGTCAGGTCGTAGTACTCACCCCGGAAGGGGATGATCCGCATCCCCGGGTCGTCCCCGGCCAGCCGGGCGATCCGGTCGCACTGCAGGCCCGCGCAGTTCACCAGCACCCGCGCCCGGACCACCAGCCCGGACGTGGTGCGGACCGCCACCGCCGACGCGCGGCGGGAGATCAGGTCCACCGCGCCGCCGTAGACGATCTCCGCGCCCGAGGACTCCGCCAGCTGCGCGCTGACCCGGCCGTAGTCCACGATCCCGGTGCTGCCGACGTGGATCGCGGCCAGCCCCCGGACCTCCGGCTCGTACTCGCTGATCTGCGCCGGGCCCAGCTCGCGCACCGGGATGCCGTTCTCCCGGCCGCGCTGGACCAGGGCGTGCAGCCGCGGCAGCTCCTCCCGCTCCGTGGCGACGATCAGCTTGCCCGTCACCTCGTGCGGAATCCCGTGCTCCGCGCAGAACTTGACCATCTCGGCGGCGCCGCTCACCGCGAAGCGCGCCTTCAGCGATCCCGGGCGGTAGTAGATCCCGCTGTGGATCACGCCGCTGTTGCGGCCGGTCTGGTGCCGGGCCGGGCCCGGTTCCTTCTCCAGGACGACCACCTTGGTCCCCGGAGCCAGGCTCGACAAGGCGTGCGCCGTCGACAGGCCGACGATCCCGCCGCCGATCACCAGCACATCGCAGTCCACGCCCACGCCGCCGCCCACGCTGACACCTCCCACCCCTGCATACTGCACCCCGGCACCGACAACGAGGCCACGCGGGTCCCGGGGCCCGCCTTCCGATCAGGTCCTACGCCGGCGCGACCAGCAGCGGCCGGGCCCGTTCGCGCAGCTCCGCGACGCGCGGCTCGTCCCCGTACGGTTCCAGCCGGTGCAGCAGGTCCCGTACGTATTCGGTCGTCCGCGCCGAGGAGATCCTGCCCGCCACCTCCACCGCCCGGGTGCCCGCCGCGCACGCCGCGTCGAGATTTCCCGACTCCAGCTCGGCGACCGCGCTCACCACCAGCCGCAGCCCGTGCGAGCGTACGTACTCCTCGGTGGGCCGGGACAGCGCCTGCTCGGTGAAGCGCCGTACCTGCCGGGGCAGTTTCAGATCCCGGTAGCATTCTGCAGCATCCGCCGCGAAACGGTCGTACGAGTAGAAACCCAGCCAGGTCGGATCCGGATCGCCTTCCCGGGACCGCTCCAGCCAGCCCTCCGCGGCCCGCAGCGCCGCTCCGGCGGCCGCCGAATCGCCCGCCTTCGCGTGCGCCCGCGCCTCGACCAGCCGGAAGAAGCTCATCGTGCGGGCGGTGGCCAGGCCGCGGTTGCGCTCGACGGCCGCCTGCGCGAGGTCCACGCCCTCGTCCGGGAAGTCCCGGTAGGTCGCCTGCAAGGACATCGAGGCCAGCACGTACCCGCCGAGCGGTACGTCCGCGGCCGCGCGGGAGAGCCGCAGCGCCTGGATGTAGTAGCGCTGGGCGGCCTCCTGCTGGCCGGTGTCGAAGGCCATCCACCCGGCGAGCCGGGTCAGTTCGGCGGTCGCGCCGAACAGGGCGCGGCCCACCTCGTCCGTGTAGGAGCCGAGCAGCAGCGGCGCCGCGTCCACCCGCAGGCACTCGGGGACCATCGACGAACGCCAGTCCCCGCCGCCGTACTTGGAGTCCCAGCGGCGCGCGTCCTCGGCGGCCTCGCGCAGCTTCGTCACATCGCTGTGGCCCACGCGCTGCCCGTGGTCGCGCGGCGTTTCGGCGCAGGGCTGCGCGGGCACAACGGTGGACGGCGGGCCCGGCGCCGGACCTGCCATCGGGCCTGTCGCCGGCCCGGTCGTGCGGCCTTCCGGGGCGGGCCGCGCACCTGGAGCCGTCGCCTCGTGCGCCGGCGCCGAGGCCGGCGTCTCGTGCGTCGCCGCGTCGTGAGCCGAGGGGGTGGCAACAGGTACGGGGCTCTGCGCCGCGGGTCCGTGGACCGCCTGGCCGCGCGCGCCGGGGCCATGGGCTTCCCGCGCCACCGAGCCGTCGGCGGGAGATATCAGCCAACGCGAGGCGGGCGTCGCGTACGCCGCCACGGAGAAGGAGCCCGCGAGCGACTGCCAGATCCCGCCACCGCCGCGCCGCCCGGCGAGGTCGAGCCGGTAGAGGTCGGTGGCCGAGCGCACCGCCCCGCCGACGTCGCGCGGGAAGGCGAGGCCGACCTCGGGCGCGGGGTCCGCGTCCGCCAGTCCGATCTCGTGCAGCGGCACCGGCCGCCCCAGCTTCGCGCCGATGGCGGCGGCGATCAGGTGCGGGGCGGCGCCCTGCGGCACCATCCCCTTCGACACCCACCGGGCCACCGACGTCTTGTCGTACCGAAGCGTCAGGCCGCGCTGTGCGCCGAGGTCGTTGACCCGCCGGGCCAGCCCGGCGTTGCTGATGCCCGCGAGGGCGAGGACGGCGCCGAGCTTCTCATTGGGCTCGCGGAGCTCCCTGGACATGCGCCACCCCTCGTCACACGCGGAACGCATACGCCGCCGGGGCATAGGCGCCCGGCATTTCGTAAACCCAGCGTAGTTCCCCGCCTCCCAAGCGTTAAGGCCCTTACTTCCGTATGGCGGGATTGTTGTCCGTTTGCACAGTCCGCCCCGGGCCCGGCGCCGGGGCGCACGTGTCATCGCGTGCTCCGCCCGTGTGGCCGTGCGCCCGCCCGTGCGCTCTGGCCGGTCCGGGTGCCCGGCGATTCGATGTGCGGTGCGTGGGTCGGCCCGCTGCGCGGATCGGGCGGGCCGGGGGATGCCGCTACCTCAATCCCCGCGGGTGGCGGAACGGTCCGGGGGGCGGATTCCGCCTCCCGGACCGCGCCCGCGCACCGGGCTCCGGCGGCCCGGCAGGACTCTTCCGGCAGCCGAAGAATGGCTGAAAGCGACCTATGGGGCGGTGGGAACGGAACGCCAAATACTGCGTGACCGGGGCGTGTTCGTTTGCATGTGCGCCCCCTTTAACCACTCTCGCACGCCTGTCCCGTGGCAGCATGGACCCGAGCCACCCGGGGTCCCGCCGGCCGCGCCCTCAGCGCTGACCGCAGTGCCCGTGCCCCGGTCATGTGCCCACAGGCTGGGGAGGCGGCGGTGCGCTGGTTGGTGGGTTGGAGCAGTATCGCCGCGAGCTTCGGCACGGCCGGCCGTGTCAACGGCCACGGCTCGGGCCACGCCTCCGGTCACGGCTCCGGTCACGGCTCCGGCCAGGGCGGATACGGCCCGGGCGGATACGGCGACTCAGGCCCGGGCGGATACGCCGAGGGCGGCGCCCCGCTGCACGGCGGCCTCGCCGACGCGGCCCACGCGGACGACCCCGGCGCGGACGCCGAACGCACCGTCCACCCCGTCGGCGCCCAGCTCCTCTGGGGCGACCCCGACCCCCTCTGGGCCGTCGGCGACTGGCGCCCCGACGAGATCCGCACGGTCACCGCCGACCCCGCCGACCCCTTCACCCGGCTCGCCGTCCTCGGCTGCTGCGGCGCGACCGACGCCGAGCTGAGGCGGGCCCTCTACGCCGCCCGCGGCGGAGCCCTGCGCCACCTCACCCAGTGGTCCGGCAGCTACACCGCCGTCGTGCAGGCCGGCCGCCGGATCACCATCGTCGGCGACCTCGCGGGCGCGCGCCCCGTCTTCTACACCCCCTGGGCGAGCGGCACGGCGTACGCCACCGCGGCCCTCCCCCTCGCGGACCTCATCGAGGCGCAGCTCGACATCGGCCATCTCGCCGCCCTCCTGGCCTGCCCCGACAGCCCGGAGGCACTGGGCGACGGCACACCGTACGCCGGGGTGCGCCGCATCCCGCCCGGGCACGCGCTCATCCTGCGCGAGGGCTCCCGCGAGATCACCGGCTACGAGCAGGTCGCCTCGCTCGCGGTGGCCGCCCCCGAGGCCGATCCCGAGCGCGCGGTGGAGGGCGTACGGGAAGCGTTGGTGGACGCGGTGCGCGCCCGGCTCACGGCACCGCGGCATGCTCCCGACACGCTGCCGCCGTACGATCCCGGCCCCGTGCCCGGAATGGGGCCCGCCGACCGGCGCGCGGCCCGCGGCGCCCCGGCCCCCGGGGTGGGCGCCGACCTCTCCGGCGGCAGCGCCTCCACGACCCTCGCCCTGCTCGCGGCCGGTCTGCCGGGAGCCCCGGGCACCCTGCTGAGCCCCGCCGGGGCACGGCTGCTCGCGGTCACCTTCAACGACCTGGCCACCCCGCAGGGGCGCGAGGCCGAACTGGAACGGGCCCGGGCCATCGCCGCCGACCCCCGCCTGCACCACGTCGTGGTGGCGGCCGCCGAGGAAGCCCTCCCGTACGCCGATCTCGACGGCCCGCTCACCGACGAACCCGGCCCCTCGCTCGTCTCCGCCGCCCGCGAGCGGCGCAGACTGGCCGCCGGCTCGGCCGACCACTTCACCGGCCACGGCGCCCGGCAGGTCCTCGACGCCCACCCGGCGCGCATGGCCGACCTCCTGATGGACCGCCGCCGACGCCACCTGCTGCGCCCGGTGGCGGCGCTGGCCCGCTCGGCCTCCGCCTCCGGAGCCTCCGGGGAGTCGCTGCTGGTGCCGCTCACCGTGTACTCCGCGGCCCGCAGACTCGCCCGTACGACCTACCGCGCGGGCATGGAAGCCGCCGCGGCCCGGCTCCGCGAGGGCGGGGTCACCGAGCGCGCCTCCGGTCCGGTGGACGCCTCCCTCGCCGCCCTGACCTGGTCACGGCCGGGACCTGCGGCCGGCTGGCTCACGGGCGAGGCCCTGGCGGAAGTATCGATCCGGCTCACGGTCGCGGCCGGCCGGCCGCCGCTGTCGCTGCGGCCCGGGGAGGCCCGGGCCCGTTCGCTGCTGGCCCGGCACGCCGCCGACCACCGGGTGTTCGAACAGGCCGTGGAGGTACGCAGCCAGCGCCTGCACGCCCCCTTCCTGGACAACCAGGTCGTCCGCGCCGCCCGCGCCCTCCCCGAGTCCCTGCGCGTCCAGCCCGGGGCCCGGGCGGAGATCCTGCGCAGCGTCCTGGCCTCGGCCGGAGTGCGCGAACTCCCGCCGGGCTGGGGCGCCACGGCCCACACCCCGAACGAGACGGCGACCCGGCTGGGGCTGCGCGCGGCCCTGGACGAGCTGCTGTCGCTCTTCGCCTCGCCGCTGCTCGCGGACGCCGGCCTGATCGAGGCCCGGGTGGTGCGCCAGGCCCTGCTCGACGCGGCGGACGGTCGGCCGGTCCCGCTGGACGGGCTGGCGGAACTGGTCTCGATGGAGCTGTGGCTGCGCCGGCTGCTGGCCCGTCGCGGCACGTGCTGGACGGGGACCTCGACGGCGCGCCGGCGGGCGGTGCCGGAGGGGGTCCCGGTGCACCGCCCGGCGCTGTCCTGAGGCCGCGGGCCCGGGGCCGCGGGCCCGGGGCCCCGGCCCGGCCGTCGTGGTTCAGGAGCCGAGCACCAGGGCCGTCGCGATCGCCGGGCCGAAGGCGCCGCCGAGCTGGTAGCAAAGGGTGAACAGGCCGATGGCCGTGGGGCGCTGGGCGTCGGGGACGCTCGACGCGGCGTGCGTGGACAGCACGGCGTTGGCTCCGGTCGCGCCGAACACGCCGCCCATGGTGGCCAGGAGCAGCAGGGGGCCGTGGCTCGCGAAGACCGCGGCCAGGGCCGCCAGGGTGCCGATCCCGATCAGCACCGTCCGTACGGCCACCCGCCCCATGCGCGCCGAGCCGGCCGCCAGCAGCCAGGAGAGCGCGGATCCGGTGAGCAGCGCGACGAGCTGACCGGCGCCGGCCGCGCCGGTGTCCCAGCCCGCGCGGTCCGAGATCAGCCGGGGCACGGCGAACAGCAGCGTGAAGTACGAGCTCGACAGCGCGAGCGCCAGCAGCGCGGAGCCGAGGAAGAGGGGCCTGCGGATCAGTGCGGCCGGGACGAAGCCCTCGGGGCGCCGGCGGATGTGGAGCGCGAGCAGCGCGGCGGCGAGGACAGCGGAGCCGAGGGCGACGGCCGGTGCGTGGGGCAGCAGGACCAGGGCCGTGGCCAGGAGCGTCAGCAGTGCGGCGCCGCGTGCGTCGAACCTGCCCTGCGGGGCGGCCGCCGGGGCCTTCGCGTACGTGCTCACCGCGGGCACCGCCAGCAGCGAGACCAGGGACACCGAGAGCGAGAGCCGCCACGAGACGGTGTGCGAGAGCTGGGCGCCGAGGAGGGGGCCGGTCGCGCCGAGCATGCCGAAGCCCGCGCTGATGACGCCCATGCGGCGGGCCGAACCGGCCAGGCTCATCGCGGCCGCCACCAGTCCGGCGCCGCCGGCGGCCTGCGCGGACCGCCCGAGGAGGGTCAGCGGAAGCCAGGGGGACGCGGCGACGAGGAGCGTGCCGCCGAGGAGGAGGGCGCTGGACAGCCGGAGCACCGGGGCCAGGCCGCGGCGGCGCAGCAGTCCGGCGAGCAGCGGGATGGCGACGGCCATGGCCCAGGCGAAGGCGGCGACGAGCCAGGCGGCGGTGGACGTGGCCACCCCGAGGGAGCCGGCCATGTCCGGAAGGATCAGCACGGGCGCGTTGGCCGCGGCGGCGACGGGCGTGGCCAGCAGCGCCAGCCAGAGGACGGGGACGAGGCGGGGCCGCCCGGTGCCGCCGCCGGCGGTGGTCGTACGTGCGGTAGCGGCACTCGTATCGGCGCTCGTGCTCGTACTGGTGGTCATCGTGGCTCCAGCTCCGATCCATCTCAAGGCTCAGAATCTCAACGTTGAGATAAAATCAGGCAGTCCTCTCAACGTCAAGTGTCTCAACGTTGAGATACTCTGGGATCTGAAGACGCAAAAGGATGAGGACGCGACATGAGTGACGCAGTGGACGCGATCGTCGGCCAGTGGGCGGCCGAGCGCCCCGAGCTGGCGGCCGGCCTGTGGTCCGTCGAGGTGATGGCCCGCATCCAGCGGATGAACCGCATCATCGACCGGCACCTCAAGACCTTCGCGGCCGAACGGGACCTGGAGGTGGGCGAGCTCGACATCCTCTTCACCCTCCGCCGCTCCGGCCCCCCGTACGCGCTGACCGCCGGCGCCCTCATCCCGGCCGCCATGGTGACCTCGGGCGCGATCACCAACCGCATCGACCGCATGGAGGCCAAGGGCCTGGTCGAGCGGGTCCGGGACGGGCAGGACCGCCGCTCGGTCCGCATCCGCCTCACGGATCAGAGCCTCGCGCTCACCGAGACGCTGATCACCGACCACCTCAGCCACTACGCCGAGCTCCTCGCCCCCCTCGACGCCGCCACCTGCGCCACGGTCGCCGGGGCCCTGCGCACCCTGCTGGAGGCCAACGGAGACGTCTCGATCACCTGAGCCCGGCCGCGGGGACAGAATTGGCGGGTGCGGTATCTCATCCTGGGCGTCACCGATGCGCGCGACGAGACCGGCGCCCCTCGCCGATAGGCGGCGCCCGCCTGCGCGCGCTCCTCGCCGCCCTCGCCCGGCGCGCGGGCCGCCGGGCCTCCGTCGCCGACCGCGTCGACGACGTCTGGGGCGACGATCCGCCCCAGGACGCGCCCGCGGCCCTCCAGGCCCTCATCGCCCGGCTGCTCCGAGCGTTTCCTGGCCGGCATGGCCGAGGCGGCCCGCCGTGCTGCCGGCCGACGACGGCCGGCCCGCCGAGGCCGTACGGGCCTGCGCGTCGGCCACCGCCTGGCGCGCGGGCCATCCGCGCCCGGTCCCCGAGCGCGGCGCCGTGGACGGGCTCCCGGAACGGACCCGCGCCCTGCTCGGCCCGGCCCGCTACGCCCGGACGGTGTCCGCCGGGGCCGCACTGACCCCATCCGAGCTCGCCGCGGCCCTCACCGCCACGCTCACCGGCAGCTGATCACTGCGTCGGCCCAGCTCGCCGGCGTCGGCAGGCTGCCCGGACCGGCCTTCTCCACCACCAGCCGCAGCGTCTTGCGGCCGGCGAGGGACACCTGCACGCCCACCGGCGGGTCCCCGTGGCCGAGGGCGGCGGACTGCCACAGCCGCTGCCCGTCGGCGTAGACGGAGAACCGCACCGAGCCGTCGGTGTGGAGCGACAGCCCGTCCACCCCGGCCTGCGCCGAGAAGCTCGTGCACTGCCGGTTGAGGGCGATCTCCACCGAGGAACGCCCGTTCACGGTGATGCCCTGCGCGAAGCGGCGGCCGCCGACCTCCAGTCCCCAGCGCTGCCACACCCAGCTGCTGCGCCAGGTCTGCACCTCGGGCCCGCTGTGGTCCCCGAAGGCCGACTGGTCGAGCCGGGCCAGCTGGAACCCCTGCGGCGGCTTCGACGGCGGCGGGGTCGGCTTCGGGGAGGGCGGGCTCGGGGACGGCCTGGGCGCAGGCTTCTCCCGGCTGGGCGAGGGCGAGGGCGGCGAGGGCGGCGGGGGCGAGGACGGCGAAGAGACCGGGGGAGCCGCGGAGGCCAGAGCCGGAGGCGTCGGCGACGGTACCCGCGCCGGCGGTACGGAGCCCCGCGCGCTCGGCGGCTCCCCCCGCGGGCTCGGCTCCGCCGAGGGCGAGGCGGGGGCATCCGGCACCACCGGCGCCGCCACACCGGGCGCGGGCTTCGCCCGGGCCTGCGGCTCGGGATCGTCCCCGGCGAGCGCGAACACCACCCCGGCGGCCGCGGCCACCGCGATCCCGGCGGCGATGGCGGCCTTGGCCGGCAGCCCGAGCCCCTCGGAAGCCAGCGCACCCCCGGCCCCGCCCGCGCCCCCGCCACCCGCCCCGCCCCCGGCACCTGCCCCCGCGGCACCCACACTCGCCCCGGCCCCCGCGGTCGACCCGCCGGAGGCGGCGGCCGCGGCCCCGGCCCCGCCCGCGGCGACGGCTCCACCGGCCACCACCCCGGCGGCCTTGGCCGCGTACCCTGCGGCGAACCACCCGATGACCGCGACGGGAAGCAGCGCGGGGATCCCCGCATTGACGTCCTTGAGCTCCCCGGCGGCCAGCCGGCACTTCGCGCACTCCTCCAGGTGCTTGCGCAGCCCCCGCTCCGCCCGCATCCGCAGCCCGCCCCGCGCATACGCGCCCAGCCGGTCCGAGTACCGCGCGCAGTCGCCGCCCTCGCTCAGCGCCGCACTCACATGGGCCTGCAGGTAGGCCTGCTTGAGCCCTTCCCGGGCGCGACTGGCCAGCACCGCCGTCGCGTTGGCGCTGAGCCCGAACAGCGGGGCGATCGCGCTCGGCGACGCCTCCTCGACGGTGGTGTGCCACAGCACGGCCTGCCACCGCTCGGGCAGGCTGCGGAAGGCCTGCATGGCCAGCGACTGCTCGGCCTCGTGCATCGCCCGTACGTCCGCGCCGAGTTCGAGCGTGTCGTCCCCGGACAATCCCGAGATCCCGGCTCCGCTCTCCGCGCCCGTGGACGCCTGCTCCGCGAACACCGCGAAGTCCTCGACGAGATGCTCCCGCTTGGCCGTCTTGGCCCAGGCCGCGGCAACCCTGCGCACGGTCGTCAGCAGGTAGGCCCGCACCGACTGGTCCGGGCCCGCTCCGCCCCGTACCGCCTGCAGGGTCCGCGCGAACACCTCGGCGGTCAGGTCGTCGGCCGTGTGCCCGTCCCGGCAGCAGGTCCGCGCGTAGCGCCGTACGGCATCGGCATGACGACGGAACAGCTCCTCGTACGCACCGTCGTCCCCGCCCCGCATCCGGGCGATCAAGTCACCATCGGACGGAGGGATTTCACTCCCCATGCCGCCGGGTCGGGAAGAGCCCGAGGGGCGTGCGTGCCGCCCGCCCGGTTCGCGCTGGGCCGGCACCTGCCGTGCGGGCAGGCTGCCCGCCTCGACCTCGCTGCCGCCGCCACCGAGTGGCTCTTTCCGCCCGTCAACGCTCATCGCGGAAGCCCCCGCACGACACACTCAACCGGTACACCAATCAAGCGTGTCACACGGCGGACGCGCGTCGAGCCCCTCTGCGCGCCATCCACTCGTCCGGGCACAATTCGGCGAATCGCCCTATGGTCGCCCCGACGTGCGAACGGCCGGACGGTAGGGGAGCCCGCCGATTCGAGGTGGGCGGCCATCCGCCCGGCGCCGAAGGGGCGCCGAGCCGATGGCGAGCCGATTCCGACCCGCGGCGGTCACGCCGTCCGGGACCGCAGCCCTTCGAGCAGGATGTCGAGCAGCCGCGTCGAAGCCGCCGCCTGCTGCGCCGGGTCGGGCAGCGCGGGCGCCGCCGTCGCTATCACCAGCAGTACATCGGCCACCGTGACGTCGGCACGCAGCTCACCGGCCTCCCGCGCACGGTGCACCAGCCGGCCGACGACCTCGAGCAGCGCACCCGCACCCGCGTCGTCCGAGGGCTCGTCCTCCACCGCGCTCCGCGTGCCCACGACCCGCAGATCGGGGGAGCCGACGGCCGCGACGGCCTGGCGCTGCTGCGGAACCCGCGCCTCCTCGGCCTCCTCGACCCCGTCCTCGCTCGCCGAACCGACCCGCAGCACCTGCGGCGGCAGCAGCCGCCCGGCGCCCGAGGCCACGGAGGTGCGCAGGAAGCGCGACAGCGCCTGCCACGGCTCCTCCTCCTGGCCCAGTGCGGTCCTGGCCTGCTCGGTCAGTCGCGCGGTCTCCTCCTCGGCTATCCGCCGGACGAGGACGTCCTTGCTCGGAAAGCGCCGGTACACGGTGCCGACACCGACCCGGGCGCGGCGCGCCACGTCCTCCATCGGAGCCCCGTAGCCCAGCTCGCCGAAGACCTCACGGGCCGCTCGCAGCACGTGTTCCAGGTTGCGCTGGGCGTCGACGCGCAGCGGCGTGGACCGGCCTACGCCGTGCGTGGTGCCGCCCGCGAGCGCGCGACCGTTGCTCTCGACCGAGAGCGCGGTCGCAGAGCCATGGAAATCGGAAATGTTCATATGTTTCCCCCGGTAATCATTTGTCTCCCCCCGGAGACACTCCCCGCCTTCACGTCGAGGGGGCCACGGTCTCGGGCCCGGTCCTACTACTCCTCGACGAGATACGAACATAGTTGAGCCAGAGTCAATTCAGAAGAGGCAGCCCCGGACGGACCACCGCCCGATCGGAGCATTCACCCCCACTTTTCCGTTCCATACCCCCGGAATCTCTCACTCCGCACGCCCTGACCTGCGGATTTACGCCCACACCGAACGCTCTCTTCCACCCCGCCCCAGCACCACCTCCGGTCACACAATTTGTCGGGCCTGTGGACAAACTCCCGGCCACGTTGCGTCATGGGATGGTGAAGGCTGCTAACTCCCGGGGCACGGCCCCCGGTACCCCGCCCCGTACGCGCATCCTGATCGTCGGCGGCGGCTACGTCGGCATGTATACGGCGCTCCGGCTCCAGCGAAAGCTGAGAACCGGCGAAGCCGAGGTCACGGTGGTCACCGCCGAGCCCTACATGACGTACCAGCCCTTCCTCCCCGAAGCGGCCGCCGGCGCGATCTCCCCCCGCCACGTCGTGGTCCCCCTGCGCCGCGTCCTCGGCAAGTGCCGCATCGTCATCGGCGAGGCCCAGCACATCGACCACTCCAAACGGACCGTGACCGTCGCCACCCTCGCCACCGCCGACGAGGGCACCGGCCCCGTCGAGATGGAGTACGACGAACTCGTCCTCGCCCCGGGCTCGATCTCCCGTACCCTCCCGGTCCCCGGACTCGCCGACTACGGCATCGGGTTCAAGACCGTCGAAGAGGCCATCGGCCTGCGCAACCACGTCATCGAGCAGATGGACATCGCCTCCTCCACCCGCGATCCCGCCCTCCGCGACGCCGCCCTCACCTTCGTCTTCGTCGGCGGCGGATTCGCCGGCGTCGAAGCCCTCGGCGAGCTGGAGGACATGGCCCGCTATGCGGCGCGGTACTACCACAACATCAAGCCCGAGGACATGAAATGGGTCCTCGTCGAGGCCAGCGACCGGATCCTCCCCGAGGTCGGCCCCGAGATGGGCGTCTACACGGTCCGCGAACTGCGCCGCCGCAACATCGACGTCCGCCTGGAGACCCGCCTCGAATCCTGCGAGAACCGCGTCGCCGTCCTCAGCGACGGCGCCCGCTTCCCCACCCGCACCATCGTGTGGACCGCCGGAGTCAAACCGCACCCCATCCTGGCCGCCTCCGACCTCCCCAAGAACGAGCGCGGCCGGCTGGCCTGCACCTCCTTCCTCACCGTCGAAGGAGTCGAGCACGCCTGGGCCGCGGGCGACGCCGCCGCCGTCCCCGACATCACCGCGGCCGAGAAGGGCACCGAATGCGCCCCCAACGCGCAGCACGCCGTGCGCCAGGCCAAGGTCCTCGCCGACAACCTCCTCGCCGCCCTGCGCGGCGAGGTCCTGACCGAGTACGCCCACAAGTACGTGGGCTCCGTCGCCTCCCTCGGCCTCCACAAGGGCGTCGCCCACGTCTACGGCCGCAAGCTCAAGGCCTACCCGGCCTGGTTCATGCACCGCGCCTACCACCTCAGCCGCGTCCCCAGCTTCAACCGGAAAATGCGCGTGCTCTCCGAATGGACCCTCTCCGGCCTCTTCAAGCGTGAGATCGTCTCCCTGGGATCCCTCGAACACCCCAGGGCAGAATTCGAACTGGCCGCAGGTGGCGGCCCGAAGCCCCCTCCCCCGCCCCCCGCCCCCAACCCCCCGAAGAACGGCCAGGGCTGACGTTGTCAGTGCGGTCGGCCACACTGGACGTGTGACCATAGGTGGGCTCACCCCTGCACAGAGTGACATCGTCCAGTCAGCGACCGCCCACGAGCGACACAGCGACCACTCGCGACACCACGAGGCTTGAACGCAGTGAACTTCACGCGCTGGAGCGCCCGGTTTCCCGGAACGCAGCGCCGCGCCGCCGCCCGGACCGAACATGCCGCCGCCCAGGCCAAGCGGGGTGAAGGCGCGGTCCCGGCAGCCCGCGGCGGCCGCGCCGACCCCGGAACCGAGCGGGCCGCGCCCGCCGCCGACGGCAAGCCCGCCGACCCCACGGTCTCCGGAACCGGCACGGGCACCGGCGGCGGATCAGGCACCGGTTCCGGTCCCGGCATCGGCAGCGGCAGCGGCAGCGGCAGCGGCACGACCACGGCCCAGCGGACCGGCGTCCTCGCCGCCGTACCCTCCCTCGACGAGCTCTCCGTACGCGAGGTCCTGGGCCGGCTCCCGGCCCTCGTCGCCCTCGTCCACGGCCCCGAGCACCGCGTCGCCTACGTCAACGACGCCTACACCGCGGGCTTCGGCACCCGCACCCCCGGCGCCCCCGCCCACGAGGCCCTCCCCGAACTCGGCGAGCTCGGCCTGCTCCCGCTCCTCGATCAGGTCCAGCGCAGCGGCAAGTCCCGTACCGCCAAGAACCGCACCGCACCCGGCGGCGCCCACTCGTACACGGTCACGTGTACCCCCGTCGAGTTCCCCAAGGCCAAGCCCCCCGCGAACACGGCGGCCGAAGCCGGGAGCGAGGCGGAGGCCCACCACACCGGCGTCCTCATCCACCTCGCCGACGTCACCGACCACGCCGAAGCCGTCGAACGGCTCCGCGCCAGCGAACGCCGCCAGCGCGAGGCCGCCGTCACCCTCCAGCGCTCCCTGCTCCCGCAGGAACTGGAACAGCCCGACGACCTGCGCGTCGCCGCCACCTACCAGCCCGGCGGCACCGAGGCCGCCGTCGGCGGCGACTGGTACGACGTCATCACCCTCGGCGCCGGCCGCACCGCCCTCGTCATCGGCGACGTCATGGGCCGCGGGGTCCGCGCCGCCGCCGTCATGGGCCAGCTCCGCACCGCCGTCCGCGCGTACGCCCGCCTCGACCTGCCCCCGCACGAGGTGCTCCAGCTCCTCGACGGCCTCGCCGCCGAGATCGACGCCAGCCAGATCGCGACCTGCGTGTACGCCGTCCACGACCCCAACGAGGGGCTCCTCGCGTACGCCTCCGCGGGCCACCTCCCGATCCTGGTCCGCGACGAGGACGGCACCGTCCGCAGAGCCGCCGACCCCACCGGCCCGCCGCTCGGCACCGGCGGCTGGCTGCACACCTCGGGCACCATCGCGCTCGGCCCCGGCTCCACCGCCGTCCTCTACACTGACGGCCTGGTCGAACGCCGCGGCGAGGACATCGACGAGGGCGTCGCCGCCCTGGAACGCGCCCTCTCCGGCGCCCAGGGCACCCCGGCCGTCATCTGCGACCGCCTGATGCGCGCCCTCGGCGTGGACGCCGACCACGACGACGACGTCGCCGTGATGGTCCTCCAGCAGCCCGCCCGCACCGGCGCGGACGCCGAGCTCTTCCACAACGCCGCCCTGGAACTCCTCGGCGGCATCGAGGCGGCCCCGCGCGCCCGCGCTTTCGCCCAGGGCGTCCTCGCCTCCTGGCGCTTCCCCGTCGAACTGTGCGACCTCGGCGTCCTGGCCGCCAGCGAGCTCGTCGCGAACTCCCTCCAGCACGGCACCCCGCCGATGCGCCTGCGACTGCGCCGCACCGACCGCCGCCTGATCATCGAGGTCACCGACGGGGACGACCACCTCCCACGCCGCCGCCGCGCCGAACCGGGCGACGAGACCGGCCGCGGCATCTCGATCATCGCCACCATCGCCTCCTCCTGGGGCTCCCGGCGCACCCCGGGCGGCGGCAAGGCCGTCTGGTGCGAGTTCGCCCTGCCGGACAAGTAGCCGGCCGCACGGAACAGCCGGACACGCGGAAGGCCCCGGTCCTTGTGGACCGGGGCCTTCCGTACGCCCGTGCGCATATACGCGCCGTGCGTGCCCTGCGTGCCGTACGTGGTTACGCGCTCACGGGCTCCGCGGCGGCGTCGGCCCTGGCCGCCACGACCGGACCGCCCTGCGCCACGACCCGGCTCGCCAGCCACGGATTGTCCTGCGCCGGGCTCAGCCGCCTGCCGAGCCGCAGCGCCAGACCGGCGATCCCCAGCGACACGAGCACGAAGACGCCGATGTAGAGCATCGGAACGCCCGCACCGAGCGGCACCCCGAGCGGCCCCAGCGCCAGTGCCATCTGCTTGACCAGCGCGAAGGCCGAGTTGTACTGGCCCACCGAGCCCTCGGGAGCGAGGTCCGCCACCAGCGGCGCCAGGGTCGGCGACAGCATGGCCTCGCCGATGCCGAAGAGCGCGTACGTGCTGATGAACGCGGCGGCGGCCATCATGGCGCTGCCGTGCCCCAGCCCCGAGAAACCGGCGATGAGCCACGCCACGGTCCAGATCAGACCGACCAGCGCGATCACCCGGGACCGCCGGCGCTTCTCGACCAGCCTGAGCACGACGAACTGCGCGACGACGATGGCACCGGTGTTGGCGGCCAGCGCGAAACCGAGCGTGGACGGGGAGATCCCGGCGGCCTCGGTACCGAAGGCGGCCAGACCCGACTCGAACTGCCCGTAGCAGGCGAAGAACACCACGAAGCCCAGGACGCACAGCTGCACCATGGCCCTGTGCCGGAGCAGCCGCTTCCAGCCGCCGCCCGCCCGTGCCGTGTCCTTGGGCCGGGCGTCCTTGAAGCCCTGCACCTGCGGCAGACGGACGGTGGCGATGACACCGGCCAGCACCAGGAACATCACGGCCTCGATGCCGAACAGCAGGGTGAAGCTGCCGGGCCGGCTCTCGTCGACGATCTGGCCGCCGATGAGACCGCCGATGCCCAGACCCAGGTTCTGCATGAAGAACTGCAGGGCGAAGGCCCGCGTCCGGGTGGACGGCGTGGAGCACCACACGATCATCGTGGCCAGTGCCGGCTGCATCACGGCCTGCCCGGCGCCGAGCGCCAGCGCGGACAGCAGGATCGGCACGATGCCGGTGGCCAGCCCGAGCGAGAGCGCACCGGCCGAGGCGGCGACGGCCGCACCCATGACCACGGGCACCGGACCACGTCGGTCGATGACCCGACCGGTGAAGGGCAGCGCGACGAGAGCGCCCAGGGCGAAGGCCACGAACGCGCTCGTGGCGGCCATGGAGCCCAGATCTCGCACCTGCGCCACATAGATGTAGAGGAACGGAACCGTGAAACCGATGCCGAACGCGGTCAGCGCGTTCCCGGCCTGGATCCGCCGCATCGCAGCGCCCATCACCCTGGTCACTTCTCACCTGCCTTTGAGAGCCGAAGACTGAAGACTTCAGAACTTCACATCTAAACTTCGATGCTTAACTCTACACATCGAAGGAGTTAGATGCCAACGGGTTCGTGCCATACTTCGACCCATGGGTGACACCCCCGACGGCACTACGCCCGTCCACGAGCCGAGCCTCGATGAGCAGATCGCCGTCTACCAGCGCGAGTTCCAGGACCTCGACCCCCAGGTCGAGAAGGTCGTGTCGGCACTGAGCCGCCTGCACCGCCGGATGAACGTCGCGTACGGACGCCAGACCGCGGCCCTGGGCATCAGCAACGCGGAGTGGGAGGTCCTCAAGGCCCTCGTCATCTCCGGTTCCCCGTACCGGATGGGCCCGAGCGAGCTCGCGAAGCAGCTGGGCCTCACGCCGGCTGCGATGACCCACCGGATCGACCGCATGACCGCGGAAGGACTGGTCACCCGCGAACGGGACGAGTCCAACCGGGTCCGCGTGATCGTGGAGCTCACCGACGAGGGCCGCAGCAAGTGGCTGGACGCGATGCGCGCGGCCACGGTCTTCGAGGAGGACCTCCTCCAGGACCTCTCCACGGCGGAGCGCGGGGTGCTGGGCGACATGCTCACCCGGCTGCTGGACCGCGTGGAGGATCTCCAGTCCCCCAGCTGACCACCGGGGTTGACACGATCCGTGTGGATCCGTAAGGTTCTTCGAGTTGTCCCTGAGCCGGAAGGTTTAGACGACAACGAATCCCGCCGCCTCGTTGCGGCACCCAACTCAGCACGATCTCCCACTGGGAACGAATTTGGCGTGCCCGAATTCATTTCCGAAGGCCGATTATGAATCGCCGGGGAAATCCACTAGAGTTCGGGAGTCGGAAGGGCCCAACAGCCCGGAAGGCAAACCCCGCTGACTGGGGGTCAGGCCCGAAAGGATCTGATAGAGTCGGAAACGCAAGAACAGAACGAAAGCCCGGAGGAAAGCCCCAGCGAATGTAGCTGTGGGTGAGTACAAAGGAAGCGTCCGTTCCTTGAGAACTCAACAGCGTGCCAAAAATCAACGCCAGAAGTTGATACCCCGTCCACTTCGGTGGATGA